>JAGTQS010000023.1:1346-19795 GCA_018397055.1 Candidatus Bathyarchaeota archaeon
TAGCCGAATTGTAAGCCAAGAGGAATCGTTGTCAAAGATGCTTGAGTCAGCCGAGCAGACCCTTAACTACTGGCGTGAACAGTACGACAGGTTTCAGGAAAAGAAACAGTTAATTTTAAAGAGAAATTTCCTCGAGTTCTTTAGAAACAGTTAATTTTAAAGAGAAATTTCCTTGAACGAGAACTTGCATGGGCTGAAGTTTCGAAAAGAGAGCAAGCTTTTTCTGAACTTAAAAAAAGACTTGAGGATAGAAGAAGCTTTTTGGAAAAAATCGAGGGCGAAATTAAGCTTTCAGAGGCTGAAGTAACTAAACTTCAAGAAGAATCAAAGGGTATTAGAAACAGTTTACAAACACTTTTCGAAAAGAGGCTTGCTCTTGAAAGGGAAAAAGCTCAACACGAATTGAACATTCTTAATGCTGAAAAGAATTTAAAGAATCTTCAAAGCTTACTTGAGCGTAGTGAAAATGGTGTTAAAAACGTTCTGTCCATGATACTTATTGTTGAGGATGAGCTGAAAAAATTAGGAACGGATCAACTAGAAACACGGGTTTCTGAACTTAAAAGCGCTTTTTTGGAGATTGGTAGATGGCCTGAGTCTCTTGAGTTGCATGTTGAAAATATTGAGGGCGACGCAAAAATTTCCGCTCGGAGAATAACAGGCTTAGATTCCGAATTAGCTGAAATAAAAAACAAGTCTCTTGAGACTGACCAAAAGCTTGAGGCTTTAACCGACCTAATATTAGAAAAAAGAATTAACCTAGCGTTACTTGAATATCAGAGGAAGGAGATTAAAAAAGAACTCGAGGAAATTGAGAGAAACTTTGGATTTTTACAGGCTGATTTGGCTACTACGGTTAAGAAGGCTGAGGAGACGGGCGCTCGCATTGTGGCTTTACGAAGCGTTGAAGAAGTCTTAGATGAGATTCGGATGGTTGACGGACGCATTGCCGCTCTTAGTGATGTCTCAGCTGAAATTGAACGAATGTATGAGTCGTATTCAAACCTTTACCTTGAACTTAAAGAGAAAGCGCGTGTTGCTGCGGAGAACCGGGAAAAAGTTTTGGAAGAAATCAAAACGCGGATGGATGCTTGGAGAACAGTGATTCGAAATCTTCTTGACCATGTCAATTTGGAATATCAAAGAATCCTTAATTTTGCGGTTGCTAGTGGTGGAGTGCGGTTGGTGAACGACCACGACATCGAAGAAACAGGAATAGAAATACTCGTCGGCTTTAAGGGTTCAGCGCCTCTTCCATTAAACATTTACTCGCAAAGCGGTGGAGAAAGAAGCACAGCTGTCATGGCTTTTCTGCTTGCTTTGCAGCAAAGAATCAGGTCTCCTTTCAGAGCTGTTGACGAGTACGATGTTCACATGGACCCAAAGAACAGAGAGGTGATTGCTAACCTCTTGATTTCCGCTGTTGAAGGTGGAAAAGGGCAATATCTTGCTATTACGCCGAACCAAATGTACTTCGAGAATAAAGACATTCATGTGATAATGGTTCAAAACATCGAGGGAACATCAATGGTCAAGGAGGTTTCGTGATGGCGACTGCTAAAAAGCAAGGAATCCTCGGAAGGGAAGAGCTGCTAAGAATTATTGAAACTTGCCAATCCATTGAGAACAAGGGTTTAAATCCTTTCTTGATTAATGTTGACGACCTCGTTTCGGTTATTAGGCAATACTTTCCCAATTGGAGCGACCCTGATGAACTGTGCCTCGACGCAGAGGCTCTTAACAAAATTGCAACCGTCATTAAGATGCAGAGCGAATGGATCAAGCAGCGTGCAACTTCGCTTTACAGAGACCCGTTTCTCGTTGAAGAAAAACTTCGCATCTTGTCAATTGAAAGAATCGCCGAGATCTTTATGGAAGCTTGGCATCCTATTGTTGAGCTTGAACAGGTTACGATGGGCAGTCTAGAGGCCGCGTTGAGATACTGGACTGAGCTTGCACCTTTAGATGAAAGGTGGCGGAGAGAAAACCTTCTGCTGGCTGAAACTTCACCTACATCCAGAGAGGAACTAATAAAACAAGGCATTTTGCTAAGCGAGACCTTTACTGAGGAATTGGAGAAACTATGGAACGAATTGAAAGCCGTAGCTAGAGGCCGGAAAATAAGGTATTGGGACTTCATTGGGTCAGAAACGTACCACGAGACCGTTCGAAGGGCTTATCTGACAAGTTTTCTCATAACCTACGGGTATGCAGCTCTAGACGTACAACCTCTTGAAGAGGAGGTTTTTCTTCAACCATTCGAGAAGCCGGTTTCAAAAGAGAACACGCCGGCTTTTTCTTTCCCAATCTCTATTAGTTTCGAGGAGTGGAGCCGATGGCGACAAAGCCGGGAACATTGAGACGAAAAGCTGCTTATTCGTTGAAGATTAAACGCGCAACGCAGCTGCTTTTTTATAGAAGGCACTGGGAACCAGGTGTCAAAGGCTGGGAGCTTAGACGAAGAATAGGCTCCGACTACCCAAGGGTTATAAACCTCCTAAACGACTATCTCGACAGGCTTGGCCTTATGATTAAAACCGTTTTCGAAGAGGAGGCAAATCCTCCTGAGAACCCATCTCTTGATCAGCTGGACAAGGCAAGGTTCTACGTGGCGCTGAAGGAAACTCAATCCGTCGGTGAACAAAAGCTTGTTGGCTGGCGAATTGACGACCTTGCTGGACTTGCCGTTTCGCTTGGATACATTATTTCGCAAGGCGGAAAAGCTTCACGAAAGGACGTTGAAGACATTTTAAGAGAGAAACTTCCAGGCTGGAGGATTGATTTGAATCTTAACCGTTACTTAAGGGCTGGATACCTCATTGAGGACGAAAATGGCCAGCTGTTTCTAGGATGGCGAACACGGGCAGAAGTTGACCAAAGAAAATTTGTCGACTTACTTCTTGGAGCTTCAGAATCGAAACCTCAAGAAAAATAGGATTTTCAGCTTTTGCAATTTAACGGGCAAGGTTTCCAAGTACATCGAACTGCATTTCTCGCGGTTCATCAACAATAGTCACTGTTTTCTGAAGCTCTGAACTGGCCTTAACCTCTTCATAAAGAGTTTCTGAAATCCACATTCGCTCAAGCTGCATCGTGTTCTTTATTCTAACAACCTTTGCCTTTCCTGTGTCAATTACTCCACAAGTGTGAAGCGCAATGGTTATCGCATCTCGGTCAGTTGGCATAAAAACCGGCGTCTTCGCGCATATGGGGTGACCACTGGTTAAAGCATTCACGAAGGTTGCTTGATAATCAATCTTAGACACAAGCCTCTGAGTGGTTATGTCAGCTAAGCCCATGCCTATAGCGTTTCCATGCGTTTCTTCAGAAAGGTCGAGAACAACGATTGACCGAATGTTCGGAGACAACGGGTCAACTTCGCCTGGAAGCCAGAACCTTCCGACAACGTTTGTGTCCATGCCTGCTCCGCTGATGTTTTTGCCAATCTCGTCGATTATCAGCACGTCAATGTCTTTGAAAGGTATTCTCGCGAGAAGTGCCTTAGCTTTTTTCAGGAGCTCTTTTTCTTCACGTTCAATGTTTTCAGGTTCAAGGGTCTTCACAATCGCAACCTCGTGATAGGCATTCTCCACAACAGCAAGACCGAGAATTACGGGAGCCTTTTTCATTATGAGCCTCGCTGCTTCAGGAATCAGCTTGTGGTATCCCTCGGACTTGTATCGGTGAATCATCTCCGCGCCTTTTTGTTTTCCAAGCCCAATGACCATCATCTTCATCAAACCGCTTTCTATTTCGCCTTTAAAATCAGTGTGAGGCTTCACACGTCCAACAACAATGATGCCGTCAGCCTTCAAGGCGTTCCGGTCGACATAAACAGGGCTTCCATTACTCAGTCTTCCTATAAGATCGACCTCCATCGTCGCACGGATGGGCGCTCCAACAGTTTCAGCCGTAACTCCAAGCTCGTTTAGAATAGTAACTTGTCCCTCTGTTGAGGCTCCTCCGTGGCTGCCCATGGCAGGGATAAGGAAAGGGTTTCCACCAGCCTTTTTCACCTCTTCCACTACTGTCGCTAATATTTTTGGATAGTGGGCGACTCCTCGACTGCCCGCAGTGATGGCGATTTCTGCGCCTGGTTTAACTTTGCTGGCTAAACCAACTTTATTCAGCTCTTTTCTGATTTCGGAAACAAAATCGTCAAGCTTTGGCGCAGGAATTTTTTGATGAATTTCGACCATTTTTGGAAGTTCAATTTTTGGGAACGACATGGTTAAACGCCTCGTAATGGGTAAACATTAGGATATTAAAATATTTTTTGAGATAGTTGCACTGTGATGCATCAGAGCAACTTATAAGCCACTTTTCACGATAGACTTTTCGTAACACTTAATGTACGAAGTGAAAAACGTGACACGCGTCTCAAGCAATCCTTTCGGCGAATTTCGAAACCAATGCAGCACGACATTGCGAACACTGCTGCAAGAAGCCTTTCCAGACACAACGCTGCCTGCCTTAAGCCTAAACATCCCACCGAATCCTGAGTTTGGTGAGCTGAGCTCTTCAATCTGTTTCGAGTTGTCAAAGTTGTTAAAGAAAAGTCCTCTTGACTTAGCAAAGCAGATTGCGGCAAAGGCTGAGCTTGAAAGGTCTTCATTCAATTTGGTTTCTGCCATTAAGGCTGAAGGGCAGGGATATGTCAACTTTTATGTTAACTTTGCTGAGTTAGCCCGTTTAACAGTTGAGTCAGCCAAAGCTTTAAACACAGATTACGGTTACGTTAAGACTGAGAGACCTCAAAGAATCATTGTTGAACACACAAGCGCCAATCCCATCCATCCTATTCACATAGGCACTTCCAGAAACACGGTTCTCGGAGACACGTTGGCGCGTGTGCTCGAGGCTAGGGGTCACACTGTTTCGAGACACTACTACATCGACGATGTGGGACGACAATCAGCTGTTATAGCCTACGGATATAACCTTCTGGGAAGGCCGAAACCTGATGGAAAACCAGATCACTACGTCGGAGCAGTGTACGCTATAACGAGCTGTCTGCTGGAGATTCGAAAACTAAAAGAAACCATTGAAAAGGCTGGATCAGCCTTTGAAGAAACCATTAATCTTAAGAAAAACTTGGACGACTGGGTCGCAGTTGCAGCTGAACTTGAACAGAAATTCCCGAAACTGTTCAATGCTCTACTCGAAAAAATAAACGAAGACAAAAATCCAGAGCTCAAGGTCAGCCAATTGCTTAGGGAATACGAGGAGGGAAGAAATGAAGCAAAAAAACTTATACGCGAGTTTTCGCAGCTGTGCCTAGAAGGGTTCAAGCAGACCTTTGCCAGAGCAGAAGTTTCCGTGGATTCGTGGGACAGGGAAAGCAATTTTGTGTGGAACAGCGACGTTAGCCGGACTCTTGAGACGTTAAAGAAAACTCCATTTGTCGTTAATGAAAACGGAGTCTACGAGTTTGATGCTGAAAAGGCTGCTCAAACACTTGACCTCAAGAAAGTTTTCGATTTGAAAGAAGATCAGGAAATTCCTTCCTTAACTTTAGGCAGAGCAGACGGCACGACATTGTATACGACGAGAGACATTCCCTACAGCATATGGAAGCTCAAACAGGCAGACACTGTTATTAACGTGATCGGGATGGAGCAGACTCTTTCTCAACTGCAGCTAAAGATAGCTCTCTGCGCTTTGGGACACACAGAAAAGGCGAAAAACCTCATTCACTTCTCGTATAATCTTGTAAGTTTTCCTGGGCAAAGAATTTCTGGCCGAAGGGGACGTTACGTAACTTTCGACGAGGTCATAGAGGAGTCCGTAGCAAGAGCCTACGAAGAGGTTTCAAAGCGGTCTCCTGAGTTACCCGACGAAGTCAAACGTGGAATCGCTGAGGCAGTTGGCGTTGGCGCAGTTAAGTATGCTTTGGTGGAGACAGATCCTCAGAAACGAGTCGTCTTCACGTGGGATAAGGTCCTTAATTTCGAAACGAACAGTGCACCGTACATTCAATATTCTCACGCAAGAGCGTGCAATATACTGAAAAAGGTTGATTATAAACCCCCTAATGCGGACATGTCGCTGTTGAAAGACCCGTTAGAACGAGACCTTGTGCTTGCAGTTGCTCGTTTCCCAGAAATCTTCGTTGACGCAGCGGATAACTTAAAACCTAACGCAATAGCTGAATACTCGAATGCTCTTGCAGATAAATTCAACGCCTTCTATGCGTCGTTGCCTGTGATTAAGGCTGAAACACCTGAGCTAAGCAGTGCACGGTTGATGATCGTTGAAGCTGTCAGGATCACGCTTCGCAACGCACTAAAGCTAATTGGAATTGAAGCTCCTGAACGCATGTAATTTTTTTAAAAAAGTAGGAATTTCCTATTTTAGTGGAACGTACATGCTGCTGCGGCTTGCGCCAATTCCAGGAGTCCCGTGTTTCACAGGCTTGTTTGTTATGGCAAACTCGCCTAGGTAGTGTCCTACCATCTCAGGCACTATAGTGACCGGCGTGAATTCCTTGCCGTTGTGAACATGAATTGTTACGCCTATCATTTCAGGTAAAATCACCATGTCTCGTGCATGAGTTTTGATTGGTTTCGCTGTTTCTCCGCGTTCAGCTTGTTCCTTTGCTTCACGAATTCTTTCAAGAAGCTTTCTTTGTTCTAGGCTTAAACCGCGCTGTAGGCTTCTTCGTTGTCGTGAAGGAAGTAGACTAATGAAGTCGTCCATAGACAAGTTTTGAAGCTTCTCCAAAGTGTATCCGCGGAACATGAATTCTTTTGGCAATTGACCACCAACTCAACTGAAACCGGTTAACCATTTAAACGTTACTAAAGCTTAAGATTCTACTTTTTCTTTTGTCCTGCTCTTCTAGCTGCGATTAAACCGACTTTTCGTCCTGGCGGAGTTCGATGTGAGACTGTTGTGACCTTGCGTCCCCCTCTTCTGCCTCCTCCATATGGGTGAACAGCTGCTATCATCGCTCTTCCTCGGGTTCTTGGATATTTGTGCCCCTTTGCCTTCATGTAATAGTACTTGGCTCCAGCCTTCAAAAATGGCTTCTCAACTCTTCCAGCTCCAGAAACGACGCCGACAGTTGCAAGGCATAAGTCGTTAACGTAGATGTTCTTTCCCGAAGGCATCCTAAGCACAGTTCCATCAGGCGTGTGAGACACGATGGTTGCGAACGAACCTGAAGAACGCGCAAGTTTTCCGCCGTCTCCTGGAGATAACTCGATATTACAAACCGTTGTTCCTTCAGGCAATTTTCCAACGGGAACAACATTTCCAATTCTTACTGAGGCTTCTGAGCCTACCTCTAAGTCTTGGCCTTCGTAAACTCCTTCTGGAACAATCGAATAGTAGGTTTCGCCGTCTTCAAGCTTAATTAAGGCAAGAGGTGAACCTCTGCCTGGATCGTGAACGAGCTGCTGGATTTGGCCGGTGATAACGGTTGACCTTTTTTCCTTTTGCAGAGCTGGATATCTTGCAGGAGCAATCCGCTTGTGTGTCGCAGCTTGGAAGGTTTTTGAGCCTCTTCCACGTCTTTGTACACGAATTCTTTTACCCATTTATCATGTCTCCTTTTTTATAATAGTCCGAGTTTAATAGCCACATCAGTCGCGCTGTATTCTGGCTGAAGTCTAACAAAGGCTTTCTTTTCGCCCTCAGCTGACTTAGCTATGTTTACATCTCTTACTTTTACTTGGTAAAGTTCCTCTACTGCTTTTCTTACGTCTTTTTTAGTGGCTTTCATGTTAACTACGAAGATTAGCTTGTTCTCACTTTCGATAAGTCGACTAGCAACCTCAGTCATCATGGGATATAAGATAACATCTTCCGATTTCACTGCCTCAGTCCCCTCCATTAAGTGTTCGAAGTTTTTCTATGCTGTCTCTCGTCCAGATTGTAAGCCGACCAGAATAAGTACCGGGGGCAAGCAGCTCAGCGTTCAAGCTATCAACATGGGCGACATCGACACCTGGAAAGTTACTCGCAGCTTTAACAATACCGTCATCAGAATTAATTACTATCAAGGGACCCACAGCCTGTTTTTTCCTTCTACCACGCATTTTTCCTTTTCCCGCCCGAACCTTGATGCTTTCTTTAACTCTGTAGACATCTGGCCAAACACCTAGGCTAATCAAGGCTGACTTCAAATCTTTTGCTTTCTTCACACTTTGTAAATCTTCTGTTACGACCAGAGGGAAATCTCGCACGTCGTCAACAATGTGTCCCCTCGCTTTTACGTTTTCTCTATTGCCAGTTGCGGCAATAGCGGAGAAGAGCGCAAACCGTTTCTCCTTCTTATTCATTTTCTTGGCTATTTTCTTTTCAGAAACAGGTGGATGAGCAGCTCTGCCTCCAACCGTTCCTGGAGCAAAAGCGGCTGTCCTCATTTCCTTAAGTCTTGGAACCCTTGACATGCCACGGTTCACTCCCCAAGATTCAGCTACAGTGCGTTTGCCAGCCATCTCGTCTCTTCCCTGGGGCTGAACTCTGTGAGATTGTATAGAGACCACTGCCCTTCGAATTATGTCTGGTCTGAAAGGCGTGTTGAAAACTTCTGGAAGCTTAACTTTGCCTACACTTTTACCTTCGAGGTTAAAAACTTTTGAAGACCCCTTACTCATATTTTGACCCCTCCACTTAGACGCCTTGAGGTGATTCAAGGCTTACATAAGAGAACTGTGGAGAACCTCTTAGGCTGATTTCCTTAGGAGGCCTTGATGCGTACCTTAGCCTTATAAGCCGCTTTGCAGGCCCAGCGACGCTTCCTTTTAACATTATGTAGGTGTTTCGAACTGGACCGTATCTTAGAAATCCGCCTTTAGGTGTAACTTCGTTGCCATTTTTGCCGATTTTCAAAATGCGTTTGTTAAACTCGGTTCTCTGGTGGTAGCCCATCTGACCAGGCCTTGGAACAGTATAGAGAACTCTTGTTGGAACCCAAGGACCTAATGTAGCAATGCCTCGTTTTGTCTTGTTTCCTTTATGTTGAAGAATAGCTACGCGCCACCTTCTAACTACTCCCTGCCAACCTTTTCCTTTGCTTACAGAAACGGTGTCTATAAATTGACCTTCTTTAAAGACCTCCTCAGCTTGAACTGTTTTTCCAAGAATTTTTTCCACGTAACCAAATTGTTCCTTGATTGTGGCTCCCCCAACCTTGATTTCCATGATGTCAGGCTTCTTTTTGGGAACGCCTGTTAGCCTAGGCTGAGTTGCGGCTAATACGCGGAACTCTACGATTTTATCAAGGTTCTCCTCAATCTTTTTCAGGTTTTCATCAACCTTAAACTCTCGTGGAACCCCTTTGATTCTTTCAAAATCTTTTGGGAGGGAGTTAGCCCACACTTCTGTTAAGGTTTTTAAACCGTTACCGTCCTTGGTGTAAGCCCTTAATGCACAAATGGTCATAGGAGGCGTCTCAATAATTGTTACTGGTGAAGCTATTTCTTTACCAAAATTTGGTGAACGCTGCCTGTCTTCAACCATAAAGACGTACGACATGCCGGCCTTATAGCCTGCAAAGCCAAGTAAAACAGGACCTTCTTTAACCTCGGGCCAGAATCTTATCCTTCCATTGGGGTAAGAAGCGCGTCCCCTAGGTAGATAAGCCAAAGACCCATGTTTAGGTGCATGTTGTTTTCTATGGCCCATCGGTTTTACTCCTTTTTATGTGTTTTTTACTTTGCCTTTTCAGTCACTTTGAATGTGGCAACTCTCAACATATAAAAGGCATAATATAAACGTTTATGACTGAAATCTATCCGCAAAATTATCGTATAAAGTTTCTTGCTGTTTCCTGAACAAGTTGCTTTTCAACAATTAAAAATTCTTATATTTCTTTTTCATTTAGAATGCTTTTCAGAACCTCTCTCACTGGCTTCTCAAATAGCTCTCGCAGATTGTTCAAAAGTTTTGTTCCTTCTTCTGTTATCGAGTAATACTTAATCCGTCTTCGACCTTTCTGCACCCATCTTCCTGTTATGAGCTTTTTGTTCTCTAACTCGTACAGAAGTGGATAAATAACGCCTGAGCTAAAATCTCTTTCAGTTAACCTTCTCATCTCTTCAACCATCTTATATCCTGACATGGATTTCTGACTTATAAGCCAGAGGATTATGGCCCTGCTGAAGCCTCTAATGGTTGCTTTGACGAAGTCTTCCTCTACGTCAGTCAACAGATAAGCCTCTATTATACGTTTTTATAATGAGATATGAGGATTATTATGCTTTAATTATATTCTGAACTGTCCTACATATCGAAAAGCTGATATATAGTGGCTCAATGTTTTTATTTTTGAGAATAATTTATGGTTACAGTCATCGAATCCTTTGTTCAAGGTCTTGAAAGACCAATCATTCTGTGGCTTCTCTACCAAAAACCTATGCACGGATACGGCTTAATAAAAGAGTTGAAGGGGTTAACTGGAAAAAAGCAGAAGCCCAGCATGATTTATCCTTTTCTCCACTGGCTGGAAGATAATGGTTTTGCAGAGGGCAAATGGATAGAGGAAGATGGGCGAAACATAAGATGTTACTCATTAACAGAAAGAGGAAAAAATCTCCTTAAATGGACCTGCGATCTCTTGAAAAGATCTCTCAAGGAAATCTTAACAGAATTTCTGGCTTGAAAAGATACTGCCTATCCTTTTCTCTTAGAACATCTTTGCCTTTAGTCTAATATTAGCGGAACCCATTAACTAAAAACATCTATTAATTTTTCACCATAATATTAATATATCAAAATTTAAATGTTTTAAAAATCATAATAATTTATCGGAGGAGATGCCGATGCCACTCAATGACGGAGGTTACCAAGTCGTTCTAACTGCCGACCGAACCCTGATGAGCGAATATGGCGGCGGCATTTTCTTAGGTTTTGGCGCATGCGTTCCCATGGGTCTTATCCCTGACAGACTTTACTTTTCATTACTTTGCCCTTCGATTAGCGTGAACGAGGACGGGTCTGTTGAGGTTGCTCCTTGTGGAACTCGACGGGTTGAGGCAACATTACTTGATCACGGTTTTCGTAGGGAAGACGTAATTGTTGCTCATCCAGAGCACCTAGAAAAGGTCATAGGTCCGAACACGAAGGTTTTAGGAATAACTGAGAATGACCCGCTTGGAATTGGTCCTGCAACCTCGACTTTTACCGGCATTTTCGGTGGCAAAGCCTACATGGAGGTTAAGTTCAGAGAACTTTTGAAGCACCCCGCTATTGTAAAATTCCAACCGAAGATTGTGGTTGGTGGACCTGGAGCTTGGCAGCTTGAACCTGAAGAAGTACGTAAAAACCTGAGTATTGATTGTGTGGTTATTGGCGAAGGCGAAAGGGTTGTTGCTCAAATCTTTGAGAAAGCATGCAACGGTGAGGAACTGCCGGGCGTCGTCTATGGAGAACCAACGTCTGTTGATGAGATACCGCTGATTAAAGGGGCAACTATTAATGGATTGGTAGAAATTGCTCGCGGATGCGGGCGGGGATGCGATTTCTGCGTTCCAACCCTTCAGTGCTACCGTTGTTTTCCTCTCGACCGCATCCTTAAGGAAGTAGGGGTGAACATTAAGGCTGGCAGGCGGCCTCTTCTGCACGCTGAGGACGTTCTAAGATACGGAGCCAAGGGCATAGAAGTAAATAAGGAAGCAGTTGTTAACCTATTTTGGTCCGTGAGGAACTATCCAGGTGTCAACGACGTTTCCATGAGTCATTTTGCGCTTGCATCTATCGCAAGTGCTCCTGAAGTTATCAAAGAAATATCAAACATTTTAGGAGTAGACAAGAAACACTGGCTTAGTGGGCAGACAGGCATTGAAACCGGCAGCCCTGAACTGATGAAGCGGCACATGAAGGGGAAATGTAAACCGTTCAAGCCTGAACGGTGGCCCGAAGTGGTTTTGAACGCGTTTGAAATCTTATCGGAAAATAACTGGGTTCCATGCGCAACTTTGGTAATGGGGCTTCCTGGAGAGACGGAGAAAGACGCCGAATTTACATTGTCGCTAATAGAAAAGTTAAGGTTCTTCAAAAGCTTGATTGTTCCGTTGTTCCTGGTTTCCACCGGAGGATTAAAAGGCAGAGCGGAATCCTTCACTTTGGACAAGATGACACCTAGGCATAGTGAACTTTTTCTGAAATGTTGGGAACATAACCTAAAGTGGGCTCCGTTGCTGGTTAATGAGTGGGCTGACCTTAGCATTAAAAACCCAATACTTAGAAAGGGTCTAAGATTTATCATGTCATATGGGATCAAGCAAACGATGAAACTTGTTCAGATATGTCAAGGGGACTATGACTGTAACATACCACTAATGGTTAGAGACTTTAGAAACGGAGGCATCGACGCTCAACCTTTACTAATCCGTCTCGTCCACCAGGTTATGAGTCGTTGACCGAAATTTACGAATCCTTCTATACAGCTAAAATTGGCAGCTTGTTTTTCCCACAACTTAAGCTACTAGAAAATGTAGGACGGCTCCTTTTCTCTGGTTTTTCTTTCCCTGAATCCTTCGATGAGTTCGCGCATGTCAGGTTGCCTACCGAGCTCCTTCTGAAACTCCGCTTCGAAGGTTTCCATCCTTTTCTTGAGGTCGGATAAGTCGAGTTTTATGCCTGTTAGCTGCAGGATTTTTTCAAGTATAAGGTAAACTCCTCGTGGGTATATTCCTGAAACGTACATTGGAACTGGGCTCCAAAAGCTGATTACGCTTATGCCTTTTCTCTTAGCCTTGATCATCATCTCGCTATAAATGCTCGTTGGACCACTGTAATTAGTAAGCTCCACGCCGGCTTTCTTCAGTTCAGGAATCATCCCTTCGTCGTTTGTAGAGGCAGAAACCATAAATTGACCTTGGCTGGGCAAATCCGACAGGAAGCCTCCGCATGTGAAAATAAGTTTTACCCTGGCTTTCTTAGCTGCCTTAAGCACGCTGTCCACGTATTTTGACCAGTTTCGGTGAGGTTCATGGCCAAGCATTATTATAAATGGTTGGCTGGTAATTGTGGCGTCAGACCTGTAAAACTCGTTTTTCGGAGGACTATAAGACTGCATTAGGCCGTCTTTTACTGTGACTGTTGGGCGGTACAGCATGTAGTCTTGGAACTCGTCTGCTGAGATTTCGCAGAATTTTTTGGCTCCTATCTTGTCCACCAAATATTTTGCAGTAAAAGTTGAGACCTTGCCTGCGTTCACCCACCCTTCTAAGCCGATTACCATAGTTGAGTTGCTGGGTTTTTGTCTCTTAGAAGATTTTTCAGGCACCTTCATTGCTATCTCCACTTAATATTAGAGCGAGAAAATATATGGATATTACGATTTCGCGGAGGATGCAAATAATCATTTAAGACAAAATGGAATAAATATCCGCATTAAGAGGCGAACGTAAAATGAAGGGTTCAAAAGGTAAACCAGTTTATCTTGACGCTTCGCAGCCCATTGATAATAGTATAGAAGACCTATTAGCCCGAATGACACTTGAGGAAAAGGTTGGACAAACCTGCCAGTACTCCATGTTTCAAGAGAAAGATGAAGCGCTCGTAAGACAGGGTTTAGTCGGCTCGTTTTTCAACGTAATAGGAGCTGAACAAACAAACAAGATTCAGAAGATTGCAGTTGAACAATCGAGACTTGGGATTCCATTAATATTTGGCTTAGACGTGATTCACGGGTTCAAAACCATATTTCCGATTCCATTAGCGATTGCAAGTAGCTGGGAACCTAAATTGGCAAGGCAAACAGCGTCAGTTGCAGCGGCAGAAGCATCTTCAGAAGGCATTAGATGGACTTTCGCACCGATGGTTGACATCGCCCGCGACCCAAGATGGGGTAGAATCTCAGAGGGTGCAGGTGAAGACCCATACTTGGGTTCAGCGATGGCAAGGGCTTATGTTGAGGGATTCCAGGGCAATGACCCTTCTAAGCCGGGCACCTTGGTTGCTTGCGCCAAGCATTATGTGGCTTATGGCGGGGCTGAGGGTGGAAGAGACTACAATACGGTGGATGTTTCCGAAAGAACCTTGAGGGACATTTATTTGCCGCCTTTTGAGGCTGCGGTGAAGGCTGGTGTGGGGACGTTGATGAGCGCATTCAACGACTTGTGTGGTGTTCCTGCTTCATGTAACAGTTTCACTCTTACGACAATTCTGCGGGGTGAGTGGGGATTCGAAGGCTTCATCGTTAGTGACTGGAACTCAATACGCGAGCTCATTAACCACGGCGTCGCGGCTACGCCAGCTGAGGCAGCGAAGAAGGCTCTTGAGGCAGGCGTGGACATGGACATGGTTGGAAATGTCTATCAGACTTGCCTCGTGCAACTCGTTAAGGACGGAAAGGTTTCAGAGAAAACTTTGGACACCGCTGTGAGACGCATTCTCAGAATTAAGTTTAAACTGGGGCTTTTCGAGCATCCCTATGTAGAGATTGGCATGTCAAGTAAGGTTATCAAAAGAAAAGAACATTTAGACCTTGCACTTGAGGCAGCCCGAAAATCGATGGTTTTATTAAAAAACGAAGGGAACCTTCTTCCGTTAAAAAAAGACTTGAAGACAATAGCTGTCATAGGTCCCTTAGCTGACAATCAGCCTGACCTTCTTGGATGCTGGTCGTTCACAGGAGAGCCTGAAGACGTAGTGACGGTTCTTGGCGGCATAAAATGTAAGGTTTCTCCGAAGACAAGGATTCTTTACTCAAGGGGATGCGAGCTCGAGGGAACAACAAAAACTGAATTTGAAGACGCAGCCAAAAAAGCTAAAGAGGCAGATGTCGCCGTTCTAGTTGTTGGCGAAGGCAGATTCATAACAGGCGAGGCCTCCAGCCGGTCGACCCTTGACTTGCCAGGTGTCCAAGATGAACTGGTCAAAACGGTTTTTGAAACAGGTGTACCTTTAGTCATGGTCTTAGTTAATGGGAGACCTTTATCGATTTCTTGGGCTGCTGAACATGTGCCTGCGATTTTAGAGGCTTGGCATCCTGGAATTCAAGGTGGAAACGCTGTTGCTGACATATTGTTCGGGGACTATAATCCAGCTGGTAGGCTGCCTGTTACTTTTCCTCGAACAGTTGGGCAGGTTCCTATATACTATAACTACAAGAACACTGGTAGGCCTGCGTCCAGCGAAAGGTGGACTACGAAGTACATTGACTTGCCTGTAACGCCGCTGTTTCCATTTGGTCACGGATTAAGCTACACAAATTTCGAGTACAACAACCTTCAAATCACGCCGGAAACAATCAGGACAAATGGAAAAGTCAAGGTCTTAGCTGATGTCCGGAATGTCGGCGCCAGAAAAGGAGACGAAGTTGTCCAACTTTACATCCGAGACATAGTGGGAAGCGTAACCAGACCAGTTAAGGAACTCAAAGGATTCAAAAGAATAACTTTGGAGCCGGGTGAAAAGAGAACTGTTGAGTTTACGCTTGGACCTGAGGAGTTGTCATTCACTAACATAGATATGAAACGCATAGTGGAACCTGGAACAATAAACGTCATGATAGGTAAATCGTCAGAAGACATTCAGCTAAAAGGCAAATTCGAAATAATCGCTTGAGAACATGACTATTAAATATAACAATTTCCTTAAGACATTTTTAGCCAATTGCACTGTTAGCCTAGGAAGAATCACGTTTTCAAACGGCATTTTTCTTTCTTTTAGCTTTTAGAGTCTTGCATTTTTTCGCAACGTTTGTACCACAACTTTTCATACTGGTCATGGGGTACAACTCTGCCTTTTAGATTGGCTATCGACTGGATTCCTTCTTTTTTGCACCATTTGACGCAGATTTTGTATGCGTCCCAGTCAAGTTCCTCGTCCTCTCAATAAACTGGAACCTCGGAAAAACCATGTAGGAAGGCCGCGTAAGCTCTTGTATGTCCGTCTACGAAGACGATTTCGTTTCTAAGCCTCTTTACTGGTATAGGTTCTATTGATGTGGGGGTTTCGAAGTTAATCTTTTTCATTACCTCAGAAAGCTTTTCGGAACTAATGTACAGTTGATTGGGTCGAATTTTATCAAGTTTCATCATAAATATTCCAGTTTCAGTCATTGCTTAACGTCCCTTTTATAAAAAATCCAAAATTGAATATTAATGCACTTTGTGATGAGAAAAACATCTATTAAAGATGCTTAAATAGAAAATTGTTTGCAAAACCTTAAGTGAAGTCAGTCCTTATTCTTCGTAATCTGATGATAGGAGGAAATGGCTTGCTTAAAATAGGTATTATCGGCACAGGAGGCATGGGTAATCACCATGCAAGCGAGTTTTCAAAGATGAAGGACGTAAAGATTGCGGCTTGCTGCGACATCTCAGAAAAGAGACGTAAGGCTTTTGCTGAAAAATGGAAGGTTCCAGCAGTATATGCGGACTACCGTGAAATGCTGGAAAAAGAAGAGCTGGACGGCGTCGCCGTCGTAACTATTGATGCGATGCACGCGCCGATTTCAATCGCCGCAATCGAAAAGGGCATACCCGTTCTGTGCGAAAAACCCATGGCGACCAACTTAGGCGACGCGAAGCGCATGCTTGACGCTGCGAAAAAACATGGGGTCATAAACATGATTAACTTTTCTTACCGTAGCTCAAGCGGGCTGCAGGCGGCGGCAAAGGTTGTTAGCCAAGGCAAGATCGGCAACATCAAACATGCGGAGTCAAGCTATCTTCAAAGCTGGCTTGTAAGCCGTTCGTGGGGAGACTGGCGGACGTCGGAGGGTTGGCTTTGGCGGCTGTCGACGAAGCACGGAAGCATGGGCGCCTTGGGAGACATCGGAGTCCATATATACGATCTTACGAGCTTCCTCTGTGGCGATTTTGCGCAGATCTATTGTAAACTAAAAACATTTGACAAGGGAGTGCCGGAAAACCGAATTGGCGAATACGTCTTGGACGCCAACGACAGCTTTGTCTCAGCAGTGATTTTCAAGAATGGAGCCCTTGGAACAATTACGGCGTCTAGGTGGGCAACGGGGCAGATCAACAGCCTAAGAGCCCGCGTTTATGGTGACAAGGGCGCAATCGAAATTGATCTGGACAGAGCGTATGACGAATACCGCATATGTATGGGTCAAAAGAACATTGACAAGGCAATCTGGAAAACCGTGAAGTGTCCCTCTACACCAAATAATTATGAAAGATTCATAAGAGCAATAAAAACGGGCAAGAACGACCCTTCGGACTTCGCAAACGGCGTGAAGGTTCAGGCTTATCTTGAAGGCAGCTTCGAGTCTGACAGGTTAGGCAGGTGGGTCAACATCGAAATATGAATTATCAGTTGATGTTCCTTTGGTTCTTCTTTCAGCTTTTTTGACCCAGTATATTATTGTGCAAAAATAGCATGCGTTGACACTGTTGAAAATTAGAGTCATCCACGAACCGAGCATTGCTCCGATAACGACAAAAAGGATAGTTGCCACCATGTAAAGGAAAAATGTCAGCACTGAAAGGTCCTTCAAGGTTTTCCTGTTTTTTATTGTTTTGATAAGTTGCGGAAACCCACCGAAGAAGAAAAGACAGTTTCCAACGTCAAGAATAATTGTTACCATGTCCATTCTACAATCCTACCGTTCTATCTGTCTGAAATTGTACTTGTACGCAAGGTTTGTATGTTGAG
The DNA here is from genome assembly GCA_018397055.1 of Candidatus Bathyarchaeota archaeon. Taxonomy (GTDB): domain Archaea; phylum Thermoproteota; class Bathyarchaeia; order Bathyarchaeales; family DTEX01; genus JAGTRI01. Next base: position 18,927 of record JAGTQS010000023.1, read on the forward strand.
TTAAAATAAAAAGTTAGGTCACAAAAAGTAATCACAGAATGATACGGTGTTAACTAAAAGGTTTCTATATACTCTTGTAGATAAAAAGATGCATCATAAAATGCAAGAAAAACTAACAAATCTCGCAAACCGTCAATGTTCAAGTTACAGACAAATAGACTTGAAAACAGAAATAGGTGAACCACAGCAATTCGGGTAATGCGACCGTTAAACCATTTTTTTCCAGTATCGAAGAACTTTTTCTTCTGTGTTTAAGGCTTTCAGAAACTTCACGAGTTTTTCATGAATTTGGCCTGCGACTCCCTTATTTTCGTCGAAAACATTTTTCTGTTGCGTTGAATCTTTAGGCAGATAGTATAGTTCGTTCCTCGGTTTTTCTCCTAAGATTTTCTGTAGACGTTCGAATCCGTCAACTATCTTGATTTTTCGCTCGATCAGCAACTCTCTTAAAGCTTCATCTATCTGTCCGCAGTAAATGAAGAACCACTCTTTTGTAATGACCGAAATACGTTGCCCAGCAACAGGGCCATGAATGATGCTTGGCGAAGTAACAGCGAAGTCGCGCCAAACTGGATTTTTTCCCTCGAGGAAAGGAAGAAGAGAGCTGCCCTGAACTGTCTGTGGGACCTTTGTTTCGGCCAGTTCGAGAATTGTGGGCATTAAGTCAGGCGGCTGAGCAAGGGCTTCACATTTACGTGGCGTAATACCAGGGACTCTGATGATTAGGGGAATATGCGCAACCTCGTCGTAAAGCGGTGTTAAGCCTTGAGCTGACGGAGTTATGAGGGATTTCCCAATTAGACCATGTTCGCCGTGGTAGAACCCGTGGTCAGACATGAATATTATGGCTGTGTCGTCCCACAATCCTA
>JAGTQS010000022.1 GCA_018397055.1 Candidatus Bathyarchaeota archaeon
AAGAAATCACCACAGAAGAGCTTTACAACCGCCACTTTCTAAGCGAAACCAGCCCGCGTGCAAATATTTCTTTAAATGCAAACAAAGCCTCTTTTAGCGAAAACGCCTCAAAATTAGACGAAAAAGCCGATTTCAACTATTTGCGGAATTTTAAAGCTGTCTATTGGAGCGACGGCTATTACGGTTGGCACCCATGTGCTGTATGCGGGCAAACAAAGCTGACGAGCTGGCAAGCCGAAACTTTCCAAAGCGAAAAGGTGTGGCTGTGCGAAGACTGCAAAGAAGCATGGGAAAAACAGCAAGCAGGAGCGACTTGACCCTGTGGCTTCCAGCCCCACAGCGCTTGCCTGCCCAGAATGCGGCAGCACCAGCCTCTACAAAGACGGTTTACGCTACTTAAAAAACGGAGCCACAATACAACGTTGGTTATGCAAAGCATGTGGCTACCGCTTCAGCCAAAGAAGACCACTACAAAATGTTTTGAACGGGTCAATAAATAGCGCCTCTGACATACCTTCTAACTGCCAAGGGAGCCATGACCCAAACGGGCGAGCGCCCTCCATCAACAAGGCGGTGCAAACCTTGGCCACAGTTGAAAATCCAATTAAAAGCGGGCTGGCGGGAGCCACAAAGCAGACAGCAGACGCCAAAGGCAAAATAGTTGAACACAGCTTCTGGCTACTAAAACAAGGCTACGCGGAATCCACAATAAAAGGGCGAGCAAAACTCCTCAAAATCCTCGTCAAGCGTGGCGCTAATCTCTTCGACCCAGATTCAGTGAAAGAAACAATAGCCAAACAGAAATGGTCCGAGGGTAGAAAAGTCAATGCAGTTGATGCCTACACCTGTTTTCTTCAGATGCTCGGGAAAAGCTGGGAACCACCAAAATACAAAAGGGTCAGAAAACTACCGTTCATCCCAACAGAAAACGAGGTTGACCAGCTTATAGCCGGCTGCGGAAGAAAAACGGCAACACTGCTCCAATTGCTGAAGGAGACGGGCATGCGGATCGGCGAAGCCTGGAAACTTCACTGGACAGAAATCGACTTCGTAAGCAACACCATAAGGGTTACGCCAGAAAAAGGCAGCAACCCACGGGTCTTCAGGGTCTCAAACAAGCTCATGAGCATGCTAAAAGCCCTACAGGAACACTCAAGCTCAAACAGAGTATTCCAAAAATCGCTCAGAAGCCAAGCGAGACTCTTCCACAAACAGCGGAGAAAAATCGCTTCAAAGCTTCAAAATCCTCGAATACTGAGCATAAGCTTCCACACCTTCAGGCACTGGAAAGCCACAATGGAATACCACAAAACCAAAGACATCCTACACGTCATGAAAGTGCTTGGGCACAAAAATATCAATAACACGCTTGTTTACACACAGCTCGTCGACTTCGGAGACGACGAATACACGGTCAGAGTCGCTCACACCATAGAAGAAGATAAGCAGTTAATCGAGGCGGGATTCGAGTATGTTACGGAAAGGGATGGCTACAAAATCTACAGAAAACGCAAATAATCTCCCTCAAAAAGTGAGGGGGGTTCAGTGAAAAGTGCGGGGGGTGGGATTTACGCACAAATTTACTAGTAAATGTACTTGTCACACGAGGCTGGGAGGTACTTTAGCCTTGAATTTGTCGGAACCTGAATTTGAAAATAAGATCGGACGACATATAGATCTTATAAGCTCTTCTCCATTTCGTCTTAAAGATTTTGAAGCGGAATGACATATTTTAAAAGATTACGCAGCAATTAATCACTATTTGTGTGGTATCAAATTGGTTGAGCGAATTTATCTAGATACGAATGTGCATTGTAGACCCTTCGATGATCAAAATGATATGCGAATTCAAGCAGAATCAAATGCCTTTATTGAAATTGCTGATGCTGCTTTACGTGATATAATAGTTATTGCAAGTTCTGATTATGTGAAATTCAGGTTTGAAAAAATTATGGACCAATTAAAAAGAAAAGATGCGAGGAGTTTTGAAAGAACTCTAGCCTCAGTGAACATTGCCAGCAATAGGCGAGTAATCGCCTTAGCCAAAAGGTTTTCCACTGAATGCGATCTAAATCCTTTGGATGCATTACATGTTTCTTCCGCTTGCATAGGAAAGGTTGACTGGTTTTTGACATGCGACGATGAAATTTTGCAAAACTATCGTTGTATAGAAGAACTTGCAGCTGAAAAAGGATATAAGTTAAAAGTTAGAAATCCAGTTAATTATCTGAAGAAAAAGCGAAGGTGAAAAAATGACCAAGGCTCAAATAGCAACTGTCGAAGTGCCCTTTGAAGCGCTTGTAAAAGAGCTGGGAGCAAAAAGGGCCATAAAATTTGTAAGTGAAATTAGACGTAGGTATGGCGACTCCGTTGTAGAGCTTAGAAAAACAACGGAAAAACTAACAATAGAGCAAATCGAAAAAGAGATCGGTCAGCTGAGAAAGGAAGGCAAAATATAAACTTTACACACCTTAACTTGTTAGTCGCTTTATCCCAATCTAATAAAACTGTGTTTTTTACTGGCAAGCTCACGTTCTAATCCCAACTATTAAAGCCTTAAATCAAGCTTCGTTTGTAAAAATAACTCCGAAAAAGCATTGTTTTTGGTGCGCGGGGTAGGACCCTTACCCGATTTTACTAGTAAGAATATGCTCAGAGTATATTTGACGGTGGTTCAAATCCCTCCTCGCTCGCATTTGACATTTTAGCCTCATTCTAAGACCCATTTTGCTTTCTGACTAACATTATCGTATTATGTCAGAATTTCTTGGTTTGTGCCTTCGTATTGGCTCTTGGCTTCTTACTCGAAATCCTCCATGTATATCCAAACTCCACCTTCGATATCCTCCCTTGGAGGCGTTAAGACTATCCGGTCGGACTTAAAGCCTACATGTATGTTGATATATCCTGCTTTTTGCAATGGTTTTAGATATTTTTCAAAGGATTTCTTAGTTTTGGCGCTGACAATCTCTATGGCTTCTTGTTTGCTTGCCGCCCAGACTATAAAGCAGTCATCGCCAGTGGTTTTATTTTTGTGCTCATAGGTCCCTAGCCAGATTTTTATTTTGCGAGGCGCTACATTGTCATTTTTGCTACGTTTAACAACCCTTCGAATATGGTCAATTACATTTTCTTCCCGACCAACGGTCCCTTCGACATGAAGCCAGTTCTCTCTCAAAATTTTGTCTTTGGCTAGTGAAATAGATGGGCATCCATCGCTGCTAAAGTGAATATGGCAGTTCGCAAAACCCGGCGTGAAGAGTTGTCTTAGAGACCTTTGATCTGGTTCGCCAACAACTCCGTCAATCATTAAAACTAATTCTGTTATATCTTTTGCCCAACCAATAAACCACTCTTTGGTATTATCTACGTAATGTCCTAGCCAAATTTTCAAGCAGATTCCCGCTAAGAGTATTTTTTTAATAATTATAATTTAATATTTATTAATATTCGAGCGACATAAGCGTTCCTGCCTCCATTTTTTGCTTAATTTTTACCTTTCATTTGTTGGTTTGCTGTGATTTCAGAGTTATTGCTCCTAGTAGTAAACCTGTGTTTAAGTATTAACCTCCAATTGCCAAAACCATAAATCAAGCTTATTATGGAAAAATAAGCTCATAATGCGCCCTAATTGAAGTGCGGGGGGTGGGATTTGAACCCACGAACCCCTGTGGGACAGGCGCCTCAGGCCTGCGCCTTTGACCTAGCTTGGCAACCCCCGCTTTTGGTGAGTTGTATTATTTGTGTGTCTGTATTTTAATTTTTTCAAAGCTGGTCTGTCCGCTTTGTTCAATCATTATATATACCTATGGCTTACCAATTTTAAGCAAGATAAATATTTAGAAGTGTCGAGAAAATTGCTTAACGAAACGTTGATTTTCGCCTCTGGATTCGCTGTGTCTCTTCTTTCCATGCCGTTTGTTATAAGAATTATGAGAGAAAAGAAAATAGGCGGCATAGACGTTCACAAAAAGGACAAGCCGTTTGTCCCTGAAATGGGCGGCTTAGCGGTTCTTGCGGGAACAACAGTCAGTGTCATAACAGCAATTTCATTATTACCAGAATCAACAAACGCAGCTTTAAGTTTTCTTGTGTGCGTTCTCATAGCAGGGTTAGTCGGAGCCATAGATGATTTCAGAAACTTTAACGCAAAAGTTAAGCCGTTCCTCACATTGTTCGCTGGTTTGCCCATACTTGCAATGCACGCCTATAATCCTAGGGGCATTGTTTTCCCATTTATAGGCCAGACCCGCATGACAATAGTTTATCCTTTCCTTGTTCCATTAGCGATCGCCGTGACCTCAAACGCGACGAACATGATGGACCCGTTTAACGGAACAATGTCCGGCTCGTGTACATTAATAACCATCTTTTTATTGTTGTCAGCAGTTATCTTAGGTCGAACCTCAGCGTTACTGTTATGCCTATGTCTGCTAGGTCCCCTACTTGTCTTCTTCTACTACAATAAATATCCGTCCAAAATTTTTTCAGGCGATGTTGGAAGCCTCAGCATAGGTGCAGCGCTAGGCGCCATATCTGTTATAGGGGGACTCGAAGTAGTTGCCTTGGTCACCTTTGCCCCACAGATAATGAACGCCTTCTACGGGCTTTCATCCATGGGTAGGCTCTATGAACGAAGAGACGTTTCACGCCCAGTAATGATGCTGGAGGATGGAAGACTGATGGCGGCAAAAGACCCAAAAGCACCTATAACGCTTGCTCGTATGATTCTGGCAAGAGGACCCTTATACGAGAAAGAGGCGGCGTTACTGTTCCTAATCACCTCAACGATTTCAGGATTATTAGCGTTAGCAACGGCATATCTGATTGTGGTGACAACATGATTCGTAGAGTTCTGGATTTCGTCCTCATCCTCCTATTTGTTTGGGTGTGCATGATTCTGGGATTGTGGATAATCGACCGCGTAATAGTGCCTATGGACCTTCCAGGAGTAACAAACAGCTATCTGTCAGCAATACTTAAGGTTGGCATAAGCACATTTTTAGTTCTCATATGGCTGTGGATTTGGAGAGAAATCGTGAAACGATCATTCTGGCACGCAATGAAGACACAATAAGACTATTAAACAACCCAATACAAAGATGAAAAACAAAAACGTGTAAACATCCTAAACCGTTGTCAAGTGATAAATAATGAAGATCGCCTTAGACATTTTAACTCCAAAACAGTGCATGTTTTCCCTAAAACTTTCTGGACATCTTGAATGCAGGGGTCATAAAGTTCTAAGGACAACCCGAAAATATCGAGAAGTAAACCAATTATTGGAACTTAAAGGCTTAAAGGCTGAGGTTGTCGGAGAACACGGTGGAGGAAATTTAGCGAACAAATTAAGAACCAGCGCTCAGAGAATCCTTGAACTCTCAACGGTCATAGAAGATTTTAGTCCTGGTGTGACCATTTCGTTTTCTTCTCCAGAAATGGCTCGCGTATCTTTCGGTTTGGGAATTCCCCATGTCAGTATCAATGATTCACCTCACGCGGTAGCCGTTGCTAGGCTTACTATCCCATTATCAAGAAAGCTTATGACTCCAAAAATGATTCCAAAAGAGGCTTGGATAAAGTACGGAATCCCTTTAAGCGACATTGTTCAATATTACGCATTGGATCCATGGGTTTGGCTCAAAGACTTCAAACCTGACCGTCAAATCTTAAGCGACCTTATGTTAGACGATTCGAAGCCTATTGTGACCTTTAGAACCGAAGAGTCTTTTGCATCATATTTATTAGGTAAAGATTTGCCTGAAACTACAACGGTGCCGTTTATAAAACAGGTTCTAGAAAGAAACAAAGATGTTCAGGTGGTCGTTGTCCCCAGATATGAAGAACAAAAAAGGGTTCTAAACAGAATTTTCAAAGACAAAATCATTATTTGCAACATGATAGTTGATGGTCCCAGTTTACTGTACTACACCTCGGTATTTGTAGGCGGAGGGGGAACCATGACTATAGAGTCTGCATTATTAGGCGTGCCAACATTCTCTTGTTACCCAAATAAGCCATTCGAGATACTGAAATACTTAGTCAAGAACGAACTGGTAACTCTTGTGAAAACTCCGAAACAGTTATCGAGAAAAATTGCTTGCGCTTTAGACGACTTGGAAAACATAAGGAAAGTGCAAATTGAAAAAATCCAAACTGTAGTCAAGAACTTTGAAGACCCCATAGATAAAATCGCTGCAGAAGTAGAAAAATTAGTCTGTAAGTAAACTGACTTAAGGGTAAATAGTTAAATAAAAAAACGTTTACCTTCAGATTACCAATCAACCCTGACTTGAATGGTGAGTAAAAATGGCTGAAGCGATGATGCTCAAGGAAAACGAGTTACAAAGTTTTGAAGAGCGGAAAAAATACGTAATCACAGTTGTTGGGTGTGGAAGAATGGGACTTTCCACTGCATGCCTATTTTCAGAGGCAGGTTTCCAAGTAGTATGTCTTGACTCTGATCCGTACATAGTTTCACAAATAGTCAAAGGGACCAGTCCCTTCGCAGAACCGGGGCTAAGCCAAATTTTGAAGAGGAATCTTAAGGAAAACCGTATCTCGGCTACCATGGATTTTAAAGAAGTTATCCCAAAAAGCGATGTAATAATCGTAGCCGTAAACATATCCGTTAATGAAAAAAGGCAGCCTGACTACTCAAACATTGAAGGTTCATGCAAAAATATTGGAATAAACATGAAGCGTGGAACGTTGATTATTATTGAAAGCACATTAGGCCCAACGGTTACCGAAACTTTGGTTAGGGAAACCTTAGAAGCGTCTTCGGGGCTTAAAGCAGGCGTAGATTTTGGTTTAGTTTATAGTCCCATACGCGCAACGGTTGGAAGGACATTGAGAGACATGACGGAGTACTCTAAAATTGTCGCAGGAATCAACAGACAAAGTACAAGAGCGGCAAAAGCGGTACTTAAAACGGTTGTTAAGGGCGATCTGGTTGAGGTGCCTAATTTTCGAACGGCTGAGGCTGCAAAAATTTTTGAAAACATTTACCGAGACGTCAATATTTCCTTAGCCAACGAGTTTTCAGTTTACTGCGAGATGGCGGGAATCGATTATTTTCAAGCTCAAAAGGCGGCTAACACTCAGCCTTTTTGTCATTTACTTAAGCCCGGAATCGTCAGCGGACGTATGCCTAAAGATTCATTTCTTCTTATAGACGAAGTTATGGATGTCGGCGTAAAACTGAGGATGCCTATATTAGCTCGTAGCATTAACGATAACATGATAAAACACGCCTCTAATCTAGTAAAAAGTGCACTTCGAAGCTGCGATAAGCCTGTGAGAAGATCGCGGATTTCAGTAATGGGAGTTTCTTACCGTCCTAATGTGAAGGAGGCAAGAGATTCGCTTGTGCCTAATCTGGTTAATACTCTAAAAAGGATGGGTGCAAAAGTCAATGTTTTCGATCCATATTTCACATATAAGGAACTACGAAATCTGGGATATGATGCTGAGCCTTCCTTTGACAAAACAGTTGAGGGTGCAGATTGTATCCTCATTGCAGTTGGGCATAGTGGTTTTAAGCGTCTATCTTTGGCAAGAATAAGCGCAGTTATGAAGAAGCCGTCTGCTATAGTTGATTTAGCTCACATCGTCAACCCCGCAAAAGCAATGAAGGAAGGCTTTATTTATCGCGGCCTCGGAAGAGGAGTGTGGAAGAAATGAAGAAACTGAAAATAGCAGTCGTTGGCGTGGGGTTTTGGGGAAGAAACCACGTAAGAGTCTTAAGCGAATTACCTAATGTCGAGCTAGTAGCCATCTGCGACATTGACCAACAAAAAACCACAACAATTGCTGAAAAATACGGTATTAAGGCCTATACCGAAAGTTCGAAACTTTATAAAAAAGAAGACATAGAAGCAGTTACTCTCTGCGTTTGGTCAACTCGGCTTTCAAAGGAAGCTTTAATCGCACTAAAAGCTGACAAACACGTTCTTGTCGAAAAGCCAATGGCGAAATCTTCTTCTGAAGCCAAAAAAATTATTGAATTAGCCGATTCCAAGAATTTGCTTTTAACAGTCGGTTTTATTGAAAGATTTAATCCTGCAGTTAGACGACTTAAGGAGGCGATTGCCCAGGGCAAAATCGGTACTCCAGTTTCTGCAACTATAAGGCGAGTTACAAAGTGGCCTGAAAGAATTGGAGATGTCGGCGTAGTTAAGGATACAGCTATTCATGACATAGACATGGCTCGTTTCATCTTTAACGAAGACCCAATATCTGTTTACGCGAGAGCGGGAAACCTTAGGCATACTAAGTTTGAGGATTACGCGCAAATCATGCTTTCCTTTTTAAATGGAAAAACAGCGTTTCTAGAGGCAAACTGGCTTACTCCTTATAAAATTAGAAAGTTAACGATCACAGGTAGCGAGGCGATAATAACCTTGGACTATATTACGCAAGAGATGACAATTGAGACGCTTGGACAAACATTGACACCGCGGTACGAAGTAGAGGAGCCACTTAAGCTAGAGCTGCAGCACTTCGTTGAATGCGTTCAAAACAGAAAAGATCCTTTAGTAACAGGCATAGACGGTTTAAAAGCAATAAAAATCGCTGAGGAAGCCTTGAAATCTGCAAGCACCGGACGTTTAATCAAAATCAGATATTAGAAAAATCGCTGTAAGCCGTGATCCTTTACGAAAAATCAGCCTTTCAGGTTAAACGGTTTTCCTTCATTTAATATTTTTATTGGGATTTTTTCTTTCCATTTTTGTAGAAAGGGTTTTTCGTCTTTTTCTTCTCGAAGCTCGTCTGGAAGCATTTCAGGTATCTCTTCACGGATTGGATACCAGCGTGAGCATTTTGGGCAAACAATCATGCCTTCTACGATCTCTTCCTTTTCTTCGAAGACATAAAGTTCCAATGGGTAAAACTTGTCAATTGGACAAGCTAATATGTCCATCAATTTCTTCTTCAATGCTAAGCCTCCCTTAATAAAGTCAAATTATTGAAATGTTGATTAGCCCTATTATCTTTTTTGTGAATATAAATGTCAAGGACGACTTGATACCATCTTGGACCAACAGTTCGAACAATTCTCCCAAACGTGAATCTAAAAGTAATGTTTATGGTTCGAAGTTTTTCGGAAACTTTCTTTTGTACTTCTTCAATTGGGTCTTTGCCTTTTTCTGTGTATACAAAATCATAGTAGTGAATTTTTCCGCCTTCTGTTTTTAACGCCAACAACGCATAATCCAGATACTCAAAAGCCTTCTCAGGCAAAGGCATAAGCACTCTGTCAGCCAAATTCTGTAATTTGCCCAGGATGACTTCTTTAGCGTCTCCTTCAATGGATTCCACGATGTAATTGGCTTTATTTAGTATGATATTTTCATTCAAGTATCTTATTGCATCAGGGTTAATGTCTATTGAATACACCTTTCGAGGCTTAGAATGTTTAGCGATCAAAATGGAAAAACACCCTACACCTGTAAACATATTAACTACTACTTCGCTTGGCATGACTTGTTTAGCAACTCTCATTCTTTCAAAGGAAAGTCTCGGCGAAAAATAACATTTCTCCAAGTCAACCTTGAAAATGCAACCTGACTCCCTATGCAGAGTCTCGGTTTTGTTTTCTCCTGCAAGCCACTTAAGACTTCTCAGACGAAGTTCACCTTCAACTGGGCTTGTCTGCTGAAGAACTGTTTTTATGTGCGGGTTACTTTGCATAACCGCTTCAGCTATTTTGTCTGCCTTATGCTCTATTTTTACGGGAATTTTAATGACTGCTATGTCTCCAACAACATCACATGAACAGATAACTTGATTCAACATTGACTGATTCAAGATTTTTCCAAGTTTTTCTCTTAAGGTCATTCTTTCTTAGGCACTCTCTTAGATCTTGAAAGTCTCCTGAAGTTCTCTAATCACTTTTCTTAAGATTGTTCGACTTTCGCTGTCAATAATTGACAATATAACAAAGTATGTAAATGCCCCAAACAAGGTTAACACAACAGTTAATGAAAGTCTTGTCGGGTGTGGAACGAAATATAACAATACAGTCATACCGCTTGATGCCAAACTATGCTTTGCTATATGTTTTAAGGGCATCTTAAAATGAAGGCTTCTGTTAGCAATAATGTATCGAAAACTTACTAATGCGGCATCGACAATAAGGATGGTAAGGGCAACATGAAAAGCAGCTTCTAGAGCATTCGCAACTGAAAAATTCAAAACATAATAGATCGTGGGCAAAATTACCAAAGCCTGAATGTAAGGTAATGTCAAGAAAAGAAAAAAGTTACTTTTAGACATCTTTTTCCATGAAATCACTTTATCTGCATCAAGTTTCTCTGCGCCTAATATAACTGTTCCAAAAATAGATGAAAAACAAAGCAACAGGACATCGATAGAAAGCAACGTTAGCACAGGTCTTACAATACCATATTCACTTCTTAGGATCACTAATAAAGAATCGCCCATCATAATGGCACCAAAAGCCATTGGCACCGCAAACATCGAGACCAACTTTATCGAAAAAGTAATGTCCCCAGATTCACCCTTTGATAAAAGACGCGGATACAACGCTGATCCAATAGATGAAGAGTAGCCAACAATGCTGGCAATAGTTAAAGCCGCTCCATAATAGCCTCTAGCAATTTTCCCACCGTAAAGAAACAGAAGGAGAAGAGCCAAATCAGCCAATTTTTGTCCAACTATACCGTATAAGTTAAACGGGGAGGCTTTAACCCACTCTTTAGCGTAGCTCCAATTGATTTTTTCGTGGAACACGGTTACTATTGACCTTAAATAATAAATAACCTGAATAGAAAGCGCCAAGATTACTGAAAGAATTGCACCAACCAACCCTATATTGAGCGACAATATGAGGACATATCCCAAACATACTTTTGACGTTTCAAAAATTATTATTCCGATGCCGACGTTCTGAGGCTTTTTTGCATAAATCGTAGCCTCGAGTGCATTCAGTAAATAGACTTCGAATATTTGAATACCTATAACTGCATAAGCAAACGCAAATTCCGATGTGACATGGAACAATGGCATGATGACTGGTAAAAGTGAAAGATAGACCACTATAAATGGTACTGCAAGCAACATGTTGGAAAATATAACAGTGACAGAGGAACCAACATGGTTCCTTGCCACAAACCTCGTCGCCCAGAACGGGAAAACGCCTGATGCTAAAATAAAATAACTTAGGACGTCTGAGAGGTTGCCGTATACACCAAATGTTTCGGTTGAAATACTTCGGGTTACCATCAAAGTGAAGGCAAGACCGGTCCCGACACTGATTAATCTCGCTAAAAATATGATCAGTCCAGAATATCCAAGTCTGATTTCACCATTAACCATATAATTCCCAAATAGAATTTATTTTCCAGTTTAAAAAGATAACAATGCCAATTAAAAATACAGTTATGAAGAGGTTAACTTGAATTGATTAAGGAAGACATACTTGTCGTAGGCTTAGGAGAGGTGGGTCGTCCACTTTTCGAGCTGCTGAAAGAGAGCACAGACTTCAACGTTTACTGCTTTGATTTGGATGAAAAAAAGATGCAGGAGATTGGTCAACGTGTATCGGATTTTCCGTCCAAATTCAGTGTTATGCACGTTTGTATACCATGTTTTAACAAAGGGGATTATGTAAGCACCATTGTGAATTACGTTGAACGTTTTAACCCAAGGCTTTTGATTATCAACAGCACCGTGGAACCAGGCGTTACTTTAGAAGTCCACAAGCATTGTAGTAATTGCCTTGTCGTTCATTCGCCTGTACGAGGAGTACACAAAAGCAAGGAATACATGAAAAAAGAACTTAAAAGGTGGACTAAGTACATTGGAGGAGCGACGCCTGAAGCAGCCGAGTTGGCTGAGAAACATTTTAGAAAATTAGGTTTGAAAACCAAGGTCGTAAAAAGTTGTGTTGAAACAGAGCTTGCAAAACTTTTTGAGACCACTTACCGTGCTTGGATGATTGCGTGTTTTCAAGAGATGCATCGAATTAGCCAAAACTTTGGGGCGAGCTTCGACGACGTGGCAGATTTTATTGAAGACACACACCGCTTAAGACATGACAGGCCAGTAATGTTTCCAGGAGTCATTGGCGGTCATTGCCAAATCCCAAATATTAAGCTTCTATTAAGGACATACGAATCAAAGTTTTTGAGGATCGTTCTGGAATCAAACGAAAAACGAAAGGAGGAAATAAAAAACCCACAAGTTGTAAAGGAAATTGAGGAAATCAAAAAAAGAGTCGAGGCAAACGAAAAATTAATTGCGGCCACGTAAAAAGAAATCACTGTCCATGCTGAACCATAAGCTAAATATAAACGGTTCTTGTAAGTATCAAGAAAAACCAAATGCGAGAGTCTAAAAGTGTCAAAAATACTTAAAACAGTCTCTAATCTAAGGAAAATTTCGTCTGTTCGCCCCAAAGTGTCACATAAAACGATGATTAAAAGCACATTGATGGTGCTGATTCTCGCGATTGCATTTCTTGTAAGGGTTTTACCTGTAAGGTATGGATACTACCTGAACGAGTTTGACCCATACGTACAGTACAGGCAGACAAAATACATAATTGAGAACGGATTGTGGGGACCAAACGGCTGGGTATCATGGCACGATTACATGAGCTGGTATCCATGGGGAACAACCATGTCAGTTACCTACTATCCGGGGTTACCAGCACTTGGCGCTGTAATTTACAACTGCTTGTCTATTCTGGGAATTCCGCTAGTCGGCTCTCCTACTCTTGACCCACTGCTCTCAGATCCAATATACGTCTTATGTGTCATCCTTCCTCCAGTTTTGGCAACATTAGCATGCTTAGCCATATATTTCCTTGGAAAAGACTTAGGCGATGAAACAGTTGGATTATTCGCTTCCCTCTTTTTAGCTCTGGACGCTTCTTACATTAGTCGAACAGCCCTCGGATTCTATGATGACGAAAGCGTCGGCGTCTTAACCCTCATTCTTGTATGCCTCTTCTTTTTAAGGTCCCTAGAAAAAGAGAAACCATTAAAAATAAGCGTTATTTATGCCGTTGCAGCCGGATTGTCTCTAGGCTATCTTTGTGCAACGTGGGGAGCAGCGAGATATCCAATAAATATGATTGCCTTATTCACCCTGTGCCTAATCTTAATGAAGAAATACTCGACACGTTTGTTTCTGTCATACGGAATAGTGTTCGCCATCACCCTGTCCATAGCCATGAACGTTCCACGTCTCGGATCAACATACATTTATCAAACAGAAGTTATGTCAGTTTACGGCGTCTTCTTCTTATTGATTGTTTCTGAAATAAATAGGAGAACCCAAAAAACCAGTAGAAAAACATTATATTATCTTGCATTTGCATGTCTTATCTCAGTTTTTTTCATTTTTCTATGGTATACTGGGCTACTTGGAAGCATTGGCACAAAGTTTTTAGCTGTTTTAATTCCGTCCACTCGTTTTGAAAGCACAATTTTTGAGTCAGTTGCAGAACATAGGCCCTCAGCTTGGGGCACCTTTTACTATAACTGGGGAATTGGCACAATTTTTCTGCCAGTTGGCCTTTACTTTGCCATCATGTCCACAACTAACGTAGGCATATTCATGGCGATTTTCGGAATAACAACAATCTATTTTGCAAGCTCCATGATACGGATTACGATTCTTGTTTCTCCAGTCATTAGTCTACTTTGGGCTCTGGCAATAGTACGGATCTTGAAGCCCTTCATACTTTTCATGAAAGAACAGCCAGAAAAAACCAAGAAAAAATTCAAGTTTAGAGGTTATATTAGCAAGGAAACATCAACGGGAATTGTTGCGTTACTGTTCATTTTCCTCATTCTTACATACGTCGTTGGAACCGATTTTATGTTACCTCCTACAGTAAGGCAGGGACCAAGGGTTTTCACCCAAGCTTACACTCCTACAACAATTGCTGCTGCAGGAATGTCGGTGTCAAGTGCCGCTCAAGACTGGATTAAAGCATTGACATGGATGCGTGAAAACCTGCCCCCTTCCCCCTCAAGGCCTGGAGAGCCTGTTTACTACAACGGCGAATTAACCAACGGAACCGTGGTTGCTAGCTGGTGGGATTACGGATACTGGATAACAGCGATCGCTAACAGGACTTCACTGGCGGATAACGGCAGCTGGAACTTGACACAGATCCAGCAAATTGGACTAATGTTCATGTCAAACGAAACTGAGGCGGTCAAAATACTAAGAAAGTATAATGTTACCCACGTCGTCGTCTTCGTGACATTTACAGTAAGCAGCTCAAGCTCTGGTTACTATTACCCCGTGTTCGTGTCTTTGGGCGGCGACAACGCAAAATGGCAGTGGATGGCAAAAATCCCAGGGCTAAACGATGCAGACTTCGGAAACCTCACGGGATACCTCGGATACGACTGGCACGATCTTAACGGAGATGGCTCAGCATTCGACTCAAGCGGTAACCCTCAGTCCGGCGAAATTTTTGCCAACAGCCGAGGCCAAAACACAACACTATATAAGCTCATGCGTTACGGCGCGGAAATGACGACATGGGCATACTCATCAATAACGTTACAACATTTCGAGGAAGCATACTTTTCGCGAACACATGGAAGCGCAACATCAGGAACCGGCTATATACCATTAGTATGCGTGTACAAGGTCAAATATCCAACTGAATAAAAAAATTGGCTTATAGGTGAAAGAAATGAAAAAAGATTCAAAGTTAGATTTAATTAATATTGAAGCTATCAGGAACATTTTAACGCTACGCTATGACCCGCATGGTCCTACGTTTCTTCCAAAGCTAAGCTGGGAAAATTTTATCGAGTATAATGGCGTAGCCCAATTTGTTCCAACCCTTTTGGAGGGTGTTGTTAAAAGGATGGTTCAAACTGACGCTCCTAGAAAAATTGGCATAGGTATCAGCGGAGGCGTAGACAGCACAACTGTTCTTTGTATACTTAGAAAATGCTTTCCTAAACAAGAAATTAACACGTTCTGCATTACTTTTGGAGAAGATGATAAGGAAGCAAAAGATGCCGAGTATGTTGCTGAGATATATTCAACTAATCATAAACATATAGTGATAGAGAATCCGCTCGCAGATTTGGAAGAACAAATCAGGATAGTAAATGAGCCGCGATGGAACCTCTACCCATACTACTTATTCGCAGAGGCATCAAAAGACTGCGACCTTTTGTTTACTGGAGATGGCGGAGATGAACTGTTTGGAGGATACGTCTTCCGGTACCAGTATGTTCTCCAGCAGAAAACCGAACCTCTTGTAAAAAGGTATTTAGAAGCTCATAATCGAGATTGGGTTGATGATCAAAAAGAGCTCTTCAAATTTCCATTTGACTGGAATGGCATCTATAATCTTCTAAACCTATATTTTGACAATCCACTGCCAGTTTTGGGAAAAACCTTCTTAGCAGACTACAACGGAAAACTTCTTTACGACTTTTCCAGAACAAACAACGCATTTTCTAGACACTTTCATTTAAAAATGGCAGCACCCATGCTTGAGCCTGAGATACTGCACATCTCGACACATATACCATACAATTTGAAATACGATGTTAAGAATAACATTGGAAAACTGATTTTGAGACAAATTCTCCTCGAAAATTCTGGCTATAAGCCCGCGACAAAAGCTAAGATCGGGTGGGGAATGAATACGGTATGGATGTGGGACAAACATGCTAGAGAAATGTGCATGGAACTATTTGATTCTGCACGACTCATTGAACTTGGAATCATCAACAAAAATTGGATTCCAAAAGGCATGAGAAAGGCAGACGAGCATGATCCAAGATATATAAACAAGATGCTAGGTCTATTGGCGCTTGAGATTTGGCTTAAAGTGAAAGGCTTATGAAAAGAAAGCCTAAAGTAAACGTTCTTATTCCTTGCAGAGACGGAGAGAAAACCCTTCGAAACACAATAGTTAGCCTTCTAGACCAGACAGTAGAAACTTTCGTTGCTGTCGCCGACGACGCCAGTATAGATAGCACACCAATCATTCTGAAGGAACTTTCAGAATCTGGAAGGGTTCGATCTGTCAGATACCCTAGACGCGAACCGAAAAACTACGCAAAAGTTCCGATCCTGCTCAATATGGCTTTGAATGTTTATCCAGACTCGAATTTCTTCATGATAAGCGGTGACGATTGCGTCTACCCGCCAGAATATATTGAAAAACTGATTGCTTTCATGCGTAATGAGAATGTCGATTTGGCTTCAGGCTACCATGATGAAAAAGGTTTTAGGCATTTAACCCTTCCTAGTGGAAGTGGGCGTCTAGTTACTGCAAGGTTATTCAAAAAGATTACTCCATTACCTAGCAATATTGGTTGGGAAAGCTGGATGATTTTCAAGGCTCAGTCTATGGGAATGAAAGTTGCTGTATACCCTGTTAAATATGAGCATAGGCGGGAATACTCATTTGGAAGCACCAGGACATTTGGATATAGCGCCTATGTAAACGGAATCCCAATTACTTTTACCATGTTTCGAGTTTTGAAGTACATTATTTTCGGAATTCACACTCCCGTTAACGCCATCTTAATCCTTTTAGGGCAATTGGAATACATGATTAGAAGACCTGAAAAGCTGGACTGCGCATCTTATGTAAACAATTTGTATAAGTGGAGAATAAAACAATCTCTGGCAGGCTTTATACATGGTCGAAATAGAAGACGCTAGAATAGCCCATTTTGGCAATCTTGTTAATGACGCTTTTCCCATTGTTAAGGCTCTCAGAGACCGACAAATTGCCACTGACTTGTATGTGTATCGACCAGCCCATGTCTGCAGCTTGCCTCAGTGGGAGGTGTGCGATCTAGACATTAACAGTATCGGCGATCCTTATAATCCAAACTGGGAAACGCTTAACGAAGGCTTCACTCAGCCATCATGGATGCATGTTTTGGACTTCAATCAAGGATTTTTCTCGAAACTACAAAGATTTTGGCAAGTTATTAAGGCTATGAGGGCGTACGACCTATTAGTTGCGCATGTCCCGTTTTCCATATATGCACAATTTTCAAATAAACCGTACATTTCTTTTGATGCTGGAGCAATACGGTATTTCGACGCCAATAATATCCGTACAAGGCTGTTTAAACGAGGCTACCTGAAGGCAAAGGATATAATTGTCACAAACCCTGATACTATGGACCTATTTGATAAATATGGCTTTAAATATCATTTTGTTCCTTTCTTGATTGACACGTCAAGATATAGATACGAAAAGCCAGAAAAAAAATTACCTTATGAGTATGTATTTTTTATGCCTTCAAGACAATACTGGCAGGAGAAAGGAAACAATATATTCATAGAATCCTTCTACCAGTTTCATAAGGAATATAAAGATTCCATTCTCGCGATAGCTGAGTGGGGAACAGATCTCCACAGAACAAAGGAACTCATAAAAAAACTAGGAATCGAAAAATCCATTATTTGGTTACCGTTGATGTCGAAGCCTAGATTGATTAAATGGTATAATCTTTCAACCGCCATCGCCGACCAATTTGTACTAGGCTCCTACGGCACAACAGCTCCAGAAGCAATGGCCTGCGAAAAACCCGTCATAACGTATCTATCTGAAGAACATAACATGAAAGCATTTGGAGATTTACCGCCCGTTTTAAACGCAAGAAAGAAAGAGGACATTCTTAATTGTCTGTTGCTTTGCACAGATCACAATTTCAACCGTCGAATTGGCGAGCAATCAAGAAAGTGGATAATAAGAATTCATGGGCCCGATGTGGTTACAAATAAACATTTAGCAATTTACAAGAACATCATAGAGAAATAAGGTATATCTAAGTAGAAAGGTGAAGACTGAATGAAAGGAATTTTATGACTAGCGTTGACTAAGATACTGAATTAACGATTGTATTGCATGCCTGAACATGTGAGCTAAAAATAGTGTTTCAAAAGAGGTGATAAGTCTGAATAAAAAAACAGGTATTAAATTAGTGAAATCGAAAGTTTCAGATACGAGAGAAAGTTTTGATTTTCAATGGAAAAATATACCAGAAGGAGCATATTTTCTGTCCGATCCTGTATTTAGAAAAAATGTGGATGGGATCCTTATAGACGAGTTAAATTTGTCTAAGGATTTTCTAAAAGATTTGTTTGTCGTAGATGCTGGATGTGGAAATGGTCGATGGACGTATGGTTTATTGAAACTTGGATGCAAAGTGGTTGCTTTTGATTTTACAATATCTGGTTTTAAGGAAACCAAAAAAAATACAAAGCAGTTTAATAATGTTGACATTATTCTTGCCGACATTCTTCATATACCATTAAAGAAAAACCTATTCAATCTTGCTTTTTTTGGGGATGTATTACACTATACAGGAAACATAAGATTGGCATTTCAGAATGTAGCAAGTATCTTAAGACACGGTGGACTTTTGCACATTTATGTATACGGACCTAAGGGAAAAAGAGATAGGATATGGCGTAA
Organism: Candidatus Bathyarchaeota archaeon; assembly: GCA_018397055.1. Lineage (GTDB taxonomy): Archaea > Thermoproteota > Bathyarchaeia > Bathyarchaeales > DTEX01 > JAGTRI01. The sequence goes on from JAGTQS010000022.1 coordinate 18,458, forward strand.
AATTCTATCCCTGTTATCATATAATAATAAACTTATTTTGAAAAAAAAATTAACACGATTAACTAATAAGTTTCCATTATTAAGAACATTATAAAAGAACGGTTTCATGTCAATTAAAAAGCTCAGTCCGAAATGGTGCAACGCCGCCTTCTCTCTTGATATCCATATGCAAGGTGAGAAAAAATGAAGAGAATTCTTGTGACTGGCGGGGCTGGCTTCGTTGGCAGCCATCTAGTTGATGAATTGGTTATGCTTGGTCATAATGTTACGGTTGTTGATGATTTAAGCAACGGAACCTTGCAAAACATTAGTTTAGTTAGAGACAGAATATGTTTTGTTCAGTGTGATGTCTCTAAGCCTCTTCTCATGCAAGGTGATTACGATGTGATTTTTCATCTTGCTTGTTTTCCTCGGAGTCAGAGTTTCGTAAACCCGCGAAGGGATGTTGAGGTGAATGTTATTGGCATGGTGAACGTTCTTGAACTGGCAAGGAAAGACGACGCTAAAGTTATTTTTAGCTCAAACTCTGGCATTTATGATACATCAAAGATTCCAATAAACGAAAGAACTCTTGACAATCCAAAAACACCTTACGATTTGGATAAGCTTCAGGCTGAAAATTATCTTAGGCTTTATAACAAAACCTATGGAGTTAAGTACGTCGTTTTCCGTTTTGCCACGGTCTACGGTCCTAGGCAAAGGGTTTCGCAAGAGTGGAAACCAGTCATCATGGAATTCATTACTAAGTTAAAAAATAGGGAGCCGCCAACAATCTATTGGGACGGCGAGCAGACAAGGGACTTCATCTTTGTAAAGGACATAGTTAGGGCTTTAGTATTGGCGGTCGACGTGAAGGAAGCGGAGAATGAAACCATGATTCTAGGCTCTGGGAAAGAAACAAGCATAAATGAGCTTTACTGCACCGTATCAAGGTTAATGAATGCTTATATTAAACCTAAAAGGGGACCAATGCAACTTGGAGACATAAGACGAATGCTGTACGATTGTAGAAAGGCTCAGAGAATATTAGGGTGGCACCCAGAAGTCACACTTAAACAGGGCATAACTGAAATTCTTAACCAAACATAATAGAAATGATGGTAACATGTAGTTTAAATACTTCTTTTGTTTCGTTAGAGACAGAAAAAGAGTTAAATTAACAAATTACAATTTTGGTTTGGAAGTGTTTGAAATGGCTAGGTCTGAACAGAAGCAGTCTGCGATTCTTTATCAGTGCATGAAGTGTGGTGCAACTGTTAAGTCTACTGACCTTGACTTGGGGGTGAGATGCCCTTTTTGCCGTTACCGCGTTCTCATTAAGGTCAGGCCCCCAATAGTGAAAAGGATCAAGGCTCGATAACTCGGAGTTCCCGTTTGACATTGTCATAAATTACTTTTTGGATCATTTGTTCTTTCTAAAAACTATGGCAAATTTTAGGTTTAATATAAGCATTCATT
>JAGTQS010000024.1:0-1562 GCA_018397055.1 Candidatus Bathyarchaeota archaeon
AATCCTTCGGCTAAGAACGAGGAAATTGCCCGTCTTGAACTTAACTTAAAATAGACAGCGGGATTAACATCTCTTGGTAACCCTTCATTATACCATCTTTCAAGCGTAGCTTTCCGAGGGTCACCACCAACGGGAACACGATCAACCTTTTCAAATCTTGCAATAGTGAGAAACCGTTCACGCTTATTCACGTAGACTTTTCTCCTTTATTATTGCATTCTTAAAACATAAAAAGGGGATATTAGTGTTTTAGTTCTTATTTTAAATTGCCTAATTGTAACACCTACAATTATAGAGGCTCCATACAACTTTATGTTAAGTAAGACTCCCAGTCATGAGGTTATACATATTGAAGGATTAGTAGGTTCACATGCAATACATTGGACAACACTATGGATCTTTATGGATCAATTATTTTCTTGTGCAATCTTCAATTTTACCTTCAAATCAGTAACAAGATTGATAGGATAACTGAGATTTTTCTGACTTATATGAGATTTTCTATTCCGCTTTTTATCTACAGATGACGTTTCACCTTTTTAAATTCATCTATCAGGGTAAAAAAACTATTAGCAACGATGGCTTCGCTAGTCCTTAATGTTAGTGTTAAATGAGTCTAAGCACCATATGTTTTTTGCGATATTCTTATTTCCTTCGTTCACGTATCATCTTCGATTTATATGATGGGAAAACAGGTTGTTTGGATTTTTAGAGACCTTCTAAGATGCAGCGGATGCAGAAGATGCGAGCTTGCCTGTTCACTGCACCACGAAGGAAAAATGTGGCCAGAAGCCTCAAGAATAAGAATCTTCATGCTTTTCCCAGGAGCTGAAGTCATCCACCTTTGCAGCCAATGCCACGACTACCCATGCGTCGCTTCGTGTCCAGTGAACGCACTGTCCGTAAACAAAGACACGTTAGCGGTCAAGGTTGACAGAGAAAAGTGCATAAGCTGCGGAAAATGCATAGACGCCTGCCCAGGAAACATTCCGTTTCTGCATCCTGGCGACAATAAGGCGACGATTTGCGACCTATGCGACGGAGACCCTGAATGCGTAAAAGTCTGCAGAGAAGCAAGGTTCGACGCGCTTTGGCTCCTCAAACAACCGAGACAGTGGGCTGAGGGAAACCTTAACAGAAAACTGTTCGCCCAGAAGCCTGAAGACCTAACCAAGGATATTGGAGAAAACATTTATGGAGAAAAAGCAAAGGAGTTGGTCTAAATGCCAAGAGGGTACGCTGGAAAGATTCTTGAAGTTGATTTGTCAAACGACAAGGTAAGAGATGTCACCATCAGCGAGGAGGTTCTCAAGAACTACGTTGGAGGAAGAGGACTCGCATCAAGAATCCTGTGGGACAGACTTGGCAAAAAATGGCAAAAAGTAGACCCGCTTGGACCTGAAAACCTTTTCATCGCGTTAACAGGCCCAATGACCGCAATTTATCCAGGAGCAAGGGTCTGCGTAACAGGTAAGTCACCTCAATCCAACGGCATAATCGGCTCCACATGCAGCGGCGAATTTCCTTCTGAACTGAAATGTTCAGGGTACGACGGCGTCATC
>JAGTQS010000024.1:1639-5167 GCA_018397055.1 Candidatus Bathyarchaeota archaeon
TTGGGGCACCGAGTCTCCTGACACAATAAGAATCTTGAATAAGGAGGTTCGGGAGGAACTTTCGAAAAGACAGCCAAAAGTCGGCGTGTGGAAAGAACCAGGTATGATATACTGCGGGCCAGCGGGTGAAAAAAAGGTCAGGACGGCAGCTGTGCTTCAGAAGATAAGCCACGCTGCGGGTTATGGTGGCTACGGCGCTGTAATGGGCTCGAAAAACCTTAAAGCAATTGTGGCGAAGGGAAGAAAGCCTCTTCCTGACGTTGCTAGACCCGAAGAAGTTGAGAAGCTTTGGAGAAAGGTTGACTCTAGGCTTTGCAACAGGGAACGAGAGTGGCCGACTGTTCACGGAACCGGGTACGGAGGCTACGAGACAGCTGCGAGAAGCAGCTCGGAACCTATTAGGAACTGGCAGGAAGAGTGGCACGACGAGAAAGGGTTCGGCGGACCAAAATTTGACTACAGGCACTGGGTGAAACGGTGCTGGAGTGACTTCAATTGCGCAGGCAGCTGCATGAAACTTGCCATAGTGAAAACTGGGCCGTATAAAGGGGCCTTCACTGATGACCCTGACTATGAGTTGCAGGCTTACTGCGGACCAAACCTTGGAATCTTCGAACCTGATAAGTGCATTTACATGTCGGCTCTTGTTGATTACTTAGGCTTTTCAGGCATCAACGGACCGAACACGTTTGCTTTTGTTGCTGAGCTTTATCAGAGAGACATTTTGACAAAGAAGGACCTCGGGTTCGAGTTGAAGTGGGGAGACGTTGAAGCCTTTGAGAAGCTGGCGAGAAAAATCGTTAAGCGGGAAGGCATCGGCGACGTGCTTGCAGAGGGAACTTACAGAGCGGCCTTGAAGATTTCAGAGATGAAGGGAGTCGACGCGACAAAGTACGCTGTGCACGTGAAAGGCGTGGAAATTGGTGCTCACGGAACCCGAAGCGGCCAAGACTACAATCCAATAGGCTATGCTTGTTCGCCACAGTGCGGAGACCACACGAGCGGTGTGTACGACGCCTACCGCGACATGGGCTCCGTCTTCTCAGACTCAGCTGTAATATGCAGCTTCGTCCAAGACTGGGAATTAACGTGGGACTACTTCCGCGCAGTCACAGGTTGGGAGACAACTCAAGAAGAATGGAACCGAGTATTAGGGCCTCGCATCATGCAGATTCAAAGGGCAGCCCTTCTGCTTAGTGGACCTGACATTGTCTGGAATCCAGCTGTTCACGATGATAATCCGCCTAGATGGTATGAACCTTTGCCCAGTGGACCGTATAAGGGCAAGACAACAGACAAGAAAGTTGTTGAGGAACAAAAGCAACAGTTCTATAAGGCCATCGGATGGGACGAGAACGGCATACCAAAGTCAGAAGCCCTCAAAAAACTGGGTCTCGAAGACGTCGACAAAGAATTGGAAAAGATAAGGAAATAAACCCCATTTCCCATTTATTTTTTTAGACATTCTTTTGAATCATCTAGGATAAACCATCGTCAAGAGGCGAATCCCTGTGAAAGTTAAGGTCAGAGCTTTCGGTCACTTAATAGCAAGCCTCGGAAACGAGATCGTAGTCGAACTGGAATCCGACTCCAAAGTAGGCGATCTGCTTTCCATGCTTAGAAAGAAAACGGAGGCTGTTCAAAAAGAGGCCTTGTCGCGGTTCGACCGAACTGAACCTGAGCTAACGGTACTCATCAACGGGCGGAACATACAAGCCTTAAGTGGACTGGAAACTCTGCTTAGAGACGGCGACCTTGTCGTCTTGTTACCGGCGTTCCACGGTGGCTAGGCTCACTTAAACTTCTTTTTCAAGTCTTCGTTGAAAGGCAAAGCCAGCAAGTCTTCGATTAACGCTTGGGCTTGCTCGTAGCTTCGGGTTCTGTGGTCTGAAAGAACCATGTTCAGCAGGATGCTTTTGTCCCATGTTAGAAAGGCCTCGAGGCCAAGCTCCATTCTGTTTACAATGGTTCTTAACAAGTGAATCGTCAGGTGTTTTGGTAAGGCGCCCACGTGAATTGCTTGGACTCCGCAGCCACTTACGACTCCCGGCACCTCCACAACAACGTTGTCTGGTATGCCCTCAAGTGCACAGCCTCTGTTTGGAATGTTAACTTGAAACTTTCCTTCTTGGTCGTTAACCAGCGCGTTTATGATCGGAATGTGCTGCTCTCCACTTAGATTAGGTGGAAACTCCTTTGAGACAAGCATCGACGAATCTTTATAAACGCGGTCCAGCCTTTCTAAGTGTTTCTTTAGGCCTTCTAAATAGTTACTCCAGTTCGCTGGCCAACCTCCGTACTTGTTGAACCATCTTTTCTGGGTTTCCAGATCAACGTAGTGCCACCACGCGATTGTTGGATTCTGCTGAACAGTGTCGCCGACTGGGAACAACCCGAACATCTTGTACAAACTTACAGCAGCTCGGGACATTTGACCATCTCCCCAGTTTCCCTCCCAGTTTCTCCAGTAGTCCTCAGCTTTCGTCTCTATCCACTCGTCGATCAACGGGTAGGCGTCTTTCCCATCGTAACGGAAGTCAGTCAGCCAGATACAATGATTTAGGCCGGGAGCCTGAAACGTAACCTTGTTACGGTCTAACCCCAAGACTCTTGCAATATCATAGGCACCGTAGTGACCGTGACACAACCCGATCACCTTGATTCTGGTTTGCCGAGTCATAAGGGTGCAACCGTCGAAAACAGGATTCGCAGCTAAAATGAGCCAAGCATCTGGACACGTGCCTTCCATGTCTTGCGCTATGCTGAGCATAAGTCCTAACTGGTGAAAATAGCTAAGCCTCATCCCGCCTGAAACGTAGCCGTGCTTTTCTCCGACCTTCCGTTCAATTTCGGATCTTTCATGCCCACCTGCAAGCGCAGTGTTAATTACAAAATCAGCGTCCTGTAAAGCTTCTTTTCTCTCTGATGTTTTTGAGAACCTTATTTTCGCTTTTGTTTCTTGGGCGTATCGTTTTGCAAGGCTGTACACTGTGTCAAGCCTTTCTTGGTCTATGTCCATAAAACAAATCGTGCTGTCTTTTAGGCCTTCTGTCAGACAGACGTCTCTTACTAAGCTCATCGAAAAAACCGCGCTTCCTGCGCCTATGATACTCATTTTAACTTCTGTCAACCTCAAAACCTCTTTCGTTGCAGTTAATCAATAATTATTGGAGGTGTTAATTATGCCTTTACTATTGACGTATGTGTTTTTGCATAAGCTTTATTAATTCGATTATCATCAAATTGTATTAGAAAAAAATAGAATATAATTCGACTTTATTAAAGGTGACTTTTATGCTTGGCAAAAAAGACAACGACGAAGTCAAAAACCTAAAAGAACAAATAGAAAAACTCAAAGAGCAACTAAACGAACTTTCAAAGCAGCTTGAATCCAAAAAAGAAGAGCCGACAAAGGAGCCGCCAACTCAGCCAAGTGAGGATCCAACTAAAATTAACTATTTTGGCGAAAGAGTTGGCGAATACGTCAGCGGCATAATTGAAGGCGTCATGAACACCTCCAATAATTAT
>JAGTQS010000024.1:5198-19705 GCA_018397055.1 Candidatus Bathyarchaeota archaeon
AATTTAGAACTGACAGGCCTATAAAAATTGATGGAGCCAAGGCTAATCCTAAAGCCGCTGCAGACTTGATGAGCGCACTTGGACACGAGAACAGGATAACAATCCTTGGAGAACTGGTTTCTGGAGGAAAGTATGCAAGTGAGCTTCAAGAAAAACTTCCAGACATTGGGGCAAGCACTCTTTCAAGCCACTTGGACGTTCTTGAGAAGGCTGGGCTGATTGTGCAGGAAAAGGCTCGCGGACGGTATCTAATCACAATGCCTGGCAGGCTGGCTTACCAGATGGCAAACGAGATTGCGAAGCAGATTGAACAAAATTCGTTATAGTCTTTAATCTATTTACGTAAGAAAAATCTTCAGCAGTGACCACATTGTTGACCACATTTCAACAGAAGAATTAACTCACGTGTCCACTTACAATACACAGTAAAAGTTTAAAGAATCAAAGGTGAACCCGTTGGAACCGCCAGTCCTTTGCGAAGACCTCGTTAAGGTTTACAACAGCCGCAAAGCCAAGGTTACAGCACTTGACAATTTGAACCTTACAGTTAAAGAAGGCGAGGTTTTCGGGCTTCTTGGACCCAACGGTGCGGGAAAAACCACCCTTGTCAGGATCTTAGCTACGCTTTTGAAGGCAACAAGCGGTCACGCTGAGGTCGGCGGCTTCGATGTTGACAAACAGGAAAACAAGGTGCGGCAAATCATAGGCTACGCAGGTCAAGACTCCGAGAGGTCTGCCTATTGGAGGCTTACTGTTCGGGAAAACTTGTTATTTTTCGCTCATGCACTGAGGGATATTCCGATCAAGATTTCGAAGGAACGGATCGAAGAGATTGCTGAAGGCGTCGGATTCAATGACCGTCTAGATAGGCACTTCATCGCCCTGTCTGGGGGTGAAAAACAGCTCGTCACAGTAATGAGAGCCATCTTGCACAATCCGCAAGTTTGTTTTCTCGACGAGCCCTCGAAGAGCCTCGATCCTATGACTAGCCGCCGAGTTCGAACTTTTCTGAAAAAGTACGCTCAGGAACATGAGATGACGCTTATCATTACGACGCATAACATGCTTGAGGCGGAGGAAGTCTGCGACAGGCTGGCGCTGATTAACCATGGAAAACTGAGGTTCACGGGCACGCCTGCAGAGTTTAAGAAGAGGGTTACGTCTAAAGAAACCTTGGAGATTGGAACTAACAATCTCAGTAAAGAGTTGGAGTTGAACCTTCTTGCATTGTCAGGAGTACGCGACATAACTCATGACGTAAATATTCGGCTGTATTGCGACGATGCGTTTGAGGTACTGCCCGAGGTTGTTGAACTGCTGAAAAACTCGGGGCTAAAGGTTCCTGTGAGGATGGTTGAGCCTTCACTTGAAGATGCATTTGCATTTTTTGTGGAGAATGCGAAGATGAGGTGAAGATAAGTGCCTAACCCAGTTAAGCTGTTTTACATGTCAGTGTGGCGCAACCTATTGACTATGACACGTTACAAGGCGAACTTTGTTTTTGAGATACTATCAAGCTTCCTGTTCGGGTTTGGAATGATCATTTTTGCTGTTGCTTTTGATGTTAACTTGCTCAGCAACATGGTTGGCTCAACAAACTATGTGGCATTTATCATCATCGGCATTAGCTTCCAAAGCTGGCAGGGAACCGCGCTTTGGGGTTCAGCAAACATGTTTCAAGGCGAACTTAGCACCGGCCAGATTGACTACAGGTTTAGCTGTCCCTTTTCAAGGTACTGGTACATAGCAAGCAACATTGCTGCCTCAGCTTTGCAGTCTACGTTGTTTTTTATTCCCATGTTCTGCGTGGCACTGTATTTTACTAGCTCAACCTTAACTTCGCTTGGAGTATTCTTAGGGCTATTGGCCACCTTGCTTACAGTCGCTGTGATGGCACAGCTTGGCGCCGTATTAGCAAGTTTAGTCCTCAAGTACAGGCAAACCACGGCGATCTTCAGTTTCTTCAACTTCGCGTTTCAGATGCTGACAGGCATGTTTGTCCCATTCCAACTTCTGCCAACGCCGCTGCAGATTGTCGGATACTGTTTGCCTATCACGTTCGGCATGGACCTTGTTCGGCACCACGTTATGGGAACTTTGCCAATAATGTCTGTCACGTACGAGTGGATTGGGCTAGTCTTGCAGCTAATAGTTTACGCCATAATTGCGAAGCTGGCAGTTATGTACCTTGAAAAATCTGGTAAAGAACAAGGACTACACTACCTATAAAGATGGTTCGATAGAGCCTTGGAACAACGTGTCTACTGACGACATTAACAATGATGGCTGTGGAAACATTTACTTTTTTTCTTATGCTTAAATATGTGAAGCATTTTAGATGACTTTTTAGGAGTGTTCTTGAATGAGCCAGACTGAGTGCCTGTTTGAAAATGAAATTGTGAAAAAGGTTTCCTTGAGGTACCTGCTTTACTTGCCAAAAGATTACGGCAAGAACCCGCATGCCAAGTGGCCGATGATTCTGTTTTTACACGGCATGGGCGAAAGAGGAAACAACCTTGAGCTCGTTAAGAAACATGGAATCCCAAAAATTGTCGAGAAAAAAGAAGACTTTCCATTTGTCGTCATCTCGCCTCAGTGTCCCATAACCTCCATGTGGAACATGATGTTAGACGAGCTTCACGCCTTGCTCGTAGACGCCGTACAAAGGTACAACGCTGACGAAAACCGCGTCTACCTAACTGGGCTAAGCATGGGCGGATACGGAGCGTGGCACCTAGCCGCAGCTTACCCTGACCTCTTCGCAGCTGTAGTGCCGATCTGCGGAGGTATGATTCACGACAAAGACGTCTCGGAGCAAATCAAAGGACTAAAAGACGTGCCTATCTGGATCTTCCACGGCGCAAAGGACGAAGTTGTGTCTGTTGAGAACTCGAAGGAGCTTTATGAAGCACTGAAAAAGCTCGGCGGAAAGGTTAAACTTACAATCTATCCGGATCTTGGGCACGACTCGTGGACAGTAACTTATGACAATCCAAACCTATACAAATGGCTCCTAAAACAGAAAAAACAAACAAAAAGAAGCCCTCGATAAACCAAATGAAAAGAACGTTCTCTTGCATTTTAAGCTAAATGTTTAAGTGGCTCCGAGCATAATTTTGTGGTATGCCGTTTTCTCGGACATTTCGGTTAGGAATGGGATTCCCAGAAGAAGGCCAGGTCATAGACGGGTTCACTGTGGAGTCCGTTTCGGTTAGCCATGTTGGCGTCAGCGCAGGCAGATACGAGTATCCCTTCGAGATTATTGTTAAGGGAGAAGGAAACATTAACAAGGTCAAAGCCACCTTTAAAGCATTCTTTAAAACCAGAAGAACCGTTTTTTCAGGGTATGGAAACCCGTACCAGTGCCACCACGGAAAAATGGAAATCAAAGAACTGCGTAGCGGAAGATTTTCGATAACGTCCCGCGGAACCTGCGTTCGGGTTTACTTGAAAGATGAACTTGAACGATTCGCTGAACACCTTTCACAAAAAGGACTTGTCATTAACAATAAAGATGAAACAGAGTGGATAGACATCATCGCAGAATACATGAAACAATACAAGAAAACGTCGTCTAGAAAAACCCCTGTCTTTGGTTAGTCAAAAATTGTCTGTATTCATTCAACTGGAACGCTTTGTTTTTGGAAAACAGTTTTAGAAAACCTAATTCTTTGATGGGTTGAAAGTGCTTTAGGTCAAGCGTGTATAAATCTGCCTTATTGTTGTTAGCTATAGCCGCTATCATTGCGTCAGTTTTACGGATCGATGTCCCCTTTGCCTCAGCCTTTAGCTCTATATCTGCAGCTAAAACCGCGTCTTTCTTTGTGTAATCTAGAACTGGCAAACGCATAACTTCTTCCACGAGTTTTGCGTACTTTTTCAAACAACATAAAACCTCATGTAGGTTTATGACAGTCGTGCCTATTTTTTCGTCAGTGTCTAGAATCTTTTCAAGAATCTCGCTGCCTTTTTGGGATTTCTTGTCGAGAATCTCGATCAACACCTCGATGTCAAGAACAATCATAATCTACGCTCAGCTCTCAGATTACTAATTTCTGAAATCATTTTTTTCTTTTTCTCTAAATTCAACACGTCCTCGAATCATAATAAGAGTTTCACGTGGACATACGGCTTTTTATTCTAAAACCTTCTCAGTATCTAAGAAGGAAAAAGTTATGCAGCGTCTGTGCATAATGTCTATTTAGGTGTTCAACGAGTATGGGCATGTCGCATCGGGAAAGGTTCTTAGCTGCGGTTGACCTGAAGCAGCCTGACATGGTTCCGATCACTGACCTCGGTCTTGACTCTCCAATCATAGAGGCGATAACGGGTGAAAGCCTAGGCGCGTTCAGCCTCGTTGGGGGTTCAGGAGACAACCCTTGGGAAGCTGCGGTTGAAAGCAGAATCGCTCTTGGAAAGGCATGTTTGAAGCTTGGATTTGACGGTGTCCCCATTATAAGCGACTATGCGCTTTGCAGCAGAGGCTACAAGCCTAAGGTTCTTTCTGGAACACGGTTCATCGACGAGTGGGGCAGAGTGTTGGACGCGAGAAAGGACACGAAAACAACTTGGTGGGTTAACGGAACAGTTGAAACCGAGGAGGACATGGAGAACTATGTGCCGCCTGACCCTGAGGCTGAAGGCATGTACGAGATGGCTGAAAAAGCCGTTAACTCCCTGAAAGGTAAGGACGCAGCTGTGGTCTGCCAAGGGCATGCGGGGTGGCACATGGCCTTCCAGGTTCGAGGAGGAATCGACAAGCTCGTCATAGACATGTACCGCAGACCAGAGGCAGCTAAAAAATTCATGAACAAGATTGCTGAAACCTGCCGAGGTATGGTTAAGCTGATGCTTGAGGCCGGCGCAGAGGTTGCGTTCATAACAGACGACTACGCGGACTGCCGTTCACCGTTGATGAGCCTGAAACAGTTCAGAGAATTTGAGCTCCCAAACATCCAAAGAATGGTCACCTTAGCCAAAAAGAAGGGAGTGCCTGTTCTGAAACATTCAGACGGAAACGTTTACCCGATTCTGAACGACATGGTTGAGGCTGGAATCCGCGGCATTCACCCTGTTGAGCCTGGAGCCATGGATCTGGGTGACGTTAAAGAGAGGTATGGAAGCCGAGTCTGCGTCTTGGGTAATGTTGACTGCCGTTTTGTTTTGCCTTTCGGAACCGAGGAGGAAGTGCGCCAAGATGTCCGCCGATGCATAGACGCTGCAGCTAAAAACGGGGGTTACATTCTTACGTCAAGTAACTCGCTTCACGCGAACTGCAAAGTCGAAAACATACACATAATGGTGGACGAAGCCCGAAAATACAGTAAATACTTGTGATTTTTTATACTGGAAACTGTTCTTAATTCCCATGTGATGGTCTATGGTTAGGATGCGGTTCGCAGTTATTTTGCCAGGCGACGTCTACAAGCCTGAAAACCTTGTGTTGATGAAGCAGCTAGGCTGCACAGACGTAATTGGACACGGTCCCTCCATGCCTCTTGGCGGCGAGGTTTGGGAACACGGCGACCTTGCTCAGCTGAAGAGACACGTGGAAAACTTTGGGCTTAGACTTGAGGTTTTCGAAGACGGCCCTAGAATAGAAAAAATCGTGTACAACCTTCCAGGCAAGGAGGAGCAACTGGAAAACTTCTGCAAATCCCTTGAGAACCTAGGTGCAGCAGGCATCAAGGTCATTAAGCCTCAGCATATGCCTCCTGTGCCGAACATGATTTGGCGAACTGAAACTGACAAGCCTACGCGTGGTGGAGCAACCTCAACCGCATTTGACTACGAGCTTGTTAAGGACCTTCCTCCGACAGTTAGATTCGGCAAGTACAAAGAAGAAGACATATGGAAGAACATGAAGTACCTGCTGGAAGGCGTTTTACCCACCGCTGAACAGGCAGGCGTCGTCGTGTCCTTCCATCCGGATGATCCTCCGATTTCGCCGATTCAGGGTTTTCCACGAATCCTCAGAAGCGTTGAAGCCTTTGACAAACTGATGAACCTTGTGCCAAGCCCCAACGTTGGAATCAACTTCTGCCAAGGATGCTTCGCTGAGATGGGTGTAGACGTGCCAGCTGCGATAAGGCACTTTGGCAAGCAAAAGAAGATCTTCTTCGCGCACTTCAGAAATGTGAAGGGCACCGTGCATACGAAGGGAGGCTTCCAGGAGATCTTCCACGACGACCCCGACGGCCAAGTGGACATGTTTGAGGCGATGAAAGCCTACTACGAGGTTGGGTTCATGGGACCGATGAGGCCTGACCACACGCCTAAACTGATTGGGGAAGAAGCCCGCGGAGGATCCGCTGGATACTATGTTCTCGGCAAAGTCCTAGGACTCGGCTACATGAAAGGCTTAGCGGACGCCATAGAAAAAATGGGTTACTAGGCCTCTTTTTTATCTTCACGTTTCTAATTGAATGCTCTCAGAGTAATTTCATTCTGCTGTTGACGGGCATGTTTTCTGTGCGCACAACAAAAAGATGAAAAAGGGTAATTATAACAGGTTTATGGCGCATTAACGTTGATCCCCCTGTATCCTAATAATTTTATCGTATTCTAATAAATTTTCTTTATTTAACAGACTATTTCTAACAATTCCTCTTTCTTCTTTATGCTAAGAATGCCAAATCAACAACCAATAATCAGACCTAAAAAAGCCAAAGAAAAGAGTAAATTATGCGCTAAAAATTTTAAAGTTCTTCAGTAATGGCCTCAATGATTGAATGCGGCTAAAGTAGTTCGTCGACGTTTTCTTTTATTTTTTGTATACTGTTTACAACAAGGTCTAAGCCTTCTTTGCCTGAAAGCAGGATCGGATGCGGCAACGTAACTTCTTCGGCTATGTACTTTTCTGCGCCTGGCAGGCTAAGCTTTTCATAGTCTGGAGTCTTAATGCCTTTAGGTATTACGGTTTCAAGGTTTTCTTTTTTGAAGGCGGGTTGCTTGTAGAGCGGCATTCCATACCCGCTGCCTGCTGGCACTCCTTCGGCGTTGAGGGCTTCGATGAACCTTTTTTTGGGGAGACCATTGAACTCTGTTTTGTCGTAGCGTATGACAAAGAAGTAGTAGCCACGCTTTGTTATTCTTGTATCTCTCCTCAACGGTTCAACCCCGCCTATTCTCATAAGCTTCTCCGCCAAGTACTCGCCGTTCACATGTTTTTCCTCAACCTCTTTCGGCAGTTCGTCCATCTTTGCCAGCAACAGTGCAGCTTGGAGCTCCGACAGCCGATAGTTGGAGCTAAGAATAAAGTGCTCGTAGCCTGGTCTTCCAACGACTCTGCCGATGTTATGTATAAGCCTCGCCCTTTCAGCAAGCACATCGTTGTCTGTAAGGACGATGCCGCCTTCGCCTGAAGCCAGCGACTTGGACTCCTGAAAAGAGAACGACCCCATGTCTCCAATCGCGCCGACCTTACGTCCCTTCCACTCGGTGCCATGCGCATGAGCACAGTCCTCAACCAGAAACAGGCCGTTACGGCTAACGATTGGCAGAATCTCGTCGAAATCAACTGGGTAGCCAGCATAGTGAACAACTAACACGGCCTTTGTTTTGTCAGTTATGGAATCTTTTAAGGCTTTAGGGCTTATAGCCGCAGTTTCTGGGTCAACATCTACGAACCGGGGAACCGCTCCAACCTCGGTGACAGCTGAGGCTGAAGCAATGAAAGTCACGGCTGGAACAAGAACCTCGTCGCCGAACCCTATTTTTCCCGTTTTTAAGGCGAGCTCCAGCGAAACCGTGCCGTTCGCAACCGCTATACCATGTTTTGCGTTGTGATAGGAGGCGAAAGCCTTTTCGAACTGTTCCGCTTTCGAGCCTGAGTAAATGCGGCACCATTTCCCGCTTTCTAAAGCCTCGAGAAGAGCCTTCTTAGCCTTGGCGCTTGCTCTAGGCCAGCTTGGAATTTTGCTTTTCAGCTCAGAAGCCTCTGCGGGACCGCCATTTATTGCTAACTTAGCCATGCAGCATCAACCAATATTTAAAAGCATAAATAGACTTTTATGCCTTCGCAAAAGTTTAATCTTTTTCTTCTTTTGTTATTTTTCTTGTTTCTCCCATCTAATATGATTTTTCTAGGCTTCACGGATTACGACAAAAAAATTATTAAGTAGGCAAGAACGGGTGAGCGTTATTTTCTTAGTTCAATGCTCCTTCTCACTTTTCTTGCATTTCATTTGCTTCTTGATCTACGCATATATTGAACGCATTGGCTTCTTGATCTACGCATATATTGAACGTTGAACAACGCTTATTTTTCCGTGTTTTCCAATTCTTAATTGGCGTTCTCCCCTATACCATGCGACGTGCGCGTTTTCGATTTGGACAATGTCATTAACAGAAACCATTCCTATCTGTGACTGAAAAATGCTTAGATTGATGGTTCCCGTATCGTCAGCAATTTTGGCATTCACAATAATAGCGTAGCTGCCAAATCTAGTTGCTATCTGAATTGGCTGCGAAACTTTAAGAACCTCCGCTGTTAAGTTTAAACGTTTCATTCCAACCCTTAAATCCTGAATGTTATAGCTTTTAGTTTCAACCTTTTGTGTAAAGGTTTTCATACTTGATAATCTGTTAGTGAATTCTTTAAGCGGATTTGTTTTTTCGTTAAGAAGTTTTTCAGACATGTGAAATTGCCCAAGAGCTTCGTGGTTTTTGGTTATAAGAAAAACCATGTAATCCTTTTCTTTTAATCGGCATTCAACCGTTAATTCTCCGCACGTTAATACCCGCTTTTGGGTTGCAGTAAGAAAACTCTTAAAAAACGTGTCTGAGTCAACACTGTATTTTAATGAAACTTTAGCAAGATATTCTAGAAGCCGATTGTCTAGTTGCGAATGATTCCTCCAGGTAGGTCGCCCTCGGCAATGCTCAAATTCATGTCGCATTTATTCATTTTCCCGTTATTGTCTTGTCATGGTTATCTCGATGGTTGATACGTTCCTGTTCCTGTTTTCGCCTTCTCGTGGCGGCATCTCTTCAGTCCCTATGCTAATCTTGCTTACACCCAGTTCCTTCATGAACCTTTTGTTAACAATTTCAGCAACATCTACAGCTGCTGATATTGCTTGTCCTCTCGCCTTTATGATAACTTCCTTCGCATCTTTTGAGTTAATATAAGTAAGCACTGCCAAAACATAATTCATAGTAGGCTTTTGACCAATATACACGGTGTTTGAATCTTTAGACATTCTATACGCCTCCTTTCTTATTGTTAATTTTTTCATCTTTTACTCAGTTTGGTCGTTGTTTACTTCATCTTTTACAACTTCAGCTGTTGCATATCTTCGTCCAACCTTGGTTATCCTGATCTTAACGTGATCACCAGGTTTAGCATCTGAAACAAAGATCACGAATCCCTGAATTTTAGCTACTCCAGCGTCTCCCCTTTGGCTCATTTCTATGACGTCAGCTTCGTAGACTTTTCCTAGCTCTACTGGAGCCTTGTAGCTAAAGCTGCCTCTATTTCTGTATGCCATACGTTTCACCTCGCTTTCTGTCGATGAGAAGAAAGATCGTCATAAAGTAAAGGAGAAGACAAAAAGAAGTTTCAATAACTTAACTTTCTGGATTCTTCTTACCTTCGATCTCTTCTTGAACAATTAAACAGAACATGGCATATATTAAGGTGTCGTAGCTAGTACCCTATTTGCCAGCTAAGATTAGAATCTTCGTTTAACCAAACCCGCTTTGAACGGAGCAACAGCTTATTTAATAAGAAAAACAGATAGAAACGAGTTCAGAATCTTCGATTCTTCCTTCTATTTCTAGCTTCGTTCCTTCTGCTTTTCGTTCTGCTTGTCTTTTTTCTTTGGGCTCGAACCTTAGTCATCTTTTAAGATGTTCCTTTACTCTTTTTTCCTTATGTTTTTTCCTCTTTACTTTTCTTCCAGGTCATTTGTTTTTCTTTGTACCACGTGTAGCCAACTTGACGTTTTATCATTATTCGGTCGATGCCGATGAATTTAACAGCTAATCCTAACAATCGTTAGCAGCTGGCAATTGCATGTTTTTTATGTAGTCTTCTGACGATTTTCAGCTTATTTTCTTTACCTACAATTTTTTGGTTATATGCTTATTGTCAATGTATGTTTTCTTACTATTTTTTTTCTTCAATGTGCAATGGAATCTTATAGATGATTTACATTTTCTGCAATTCGTAACGAGACCTGCTCTTAGTTTACACACTTTACATTACCTCATTTACTTGTTTGAAAAGACCCAGTTATTCGATAGGACAAAACCTAGGGGATAAAAGAAACTTTTCAAATATGATGGCGCTTCCACTCTTATAAAGGCACTGTTTGAACCCTTTATAATAAAATCTTATAAAAAGGTAAAGGTTTATGCCTAAGCACAATTCTGAGAAAAAAGACATACTCTGAATTTCGCTTAACAATTTTATTAATAAATAATTTATGGATTTATTTCTCAAAATACCTTAAATTTGTCTTCTTTAATAAAAAAGCCAAAAATTAAAGCCCAAGTTAAAAATAATGGTTGACTGTAGTGATTTTGACGTGCGAACATTTATGATTGTGAGAGATTTGATGTTAAACAATTCTGGAAGCTCGATCTTACCTAAAAGTCGTGCATAAGAAAATACGGAAGGGTTAGAAAATTGTACATAAATTTGCACATAAATTGTTAACGAAAAGAGCTGTGACTAATGTAAAAAACCCTAGCAAAGTATGCGTTAGGGTGCGTGATGAACCTCCGAGTGAAAATCTTGTTTTGGTTATGCAGTTATCTGTGGTGGTTATAGCTATGCTGGGCTTCGTTGAGGTTGTTTATGTCGATATTCTGCACGGCTGGAACGAAAACGTGTTCAACATCATCGTCAGATTGATCGGCACAGTTACAAATACAATAGTCGGCAAGAAGGGGTGAGAAAAAAGGTTAAGGAAGGACGATGCTCCATCGAGGCTTGGACCCTGCGAGTATTGCCATAAGGATGGCGCGGTGCGCTACTTTGTCGCCGCTAAGCTACAGCGCCTAGTCTAATGTGTGATGTGGACTACGCCCACATATGCAGGTTCCTCGAGAAGCAGCTGGTTAAGATCGTAAGGGAGACTGTTGGATTGAACCGAGAGGTTGCTAACCCGATTTCAACCGGCATAGTTGGCTTGATGGGAACTTGTTGGGCATGTTGATTGGCGTTAAGACGTTGATAGCGGAGGGGGTAGGCACCGTTACAATGAGAAAAACGCGTATACAGCTACTATTGGAACATTATTTGGTACTGTGCAAGTATATTGATTTACGGACGCAAGAGTTAAGGGTAACTGTAACTGTCAAACCCAATACCACCAAGATGGATCAGATAAATTCCTATTTTTGATGGTTGACAAAACTAAGATGTAATGCCACCAAATCTAAATAAATTTCAATTGCACAATAGATTATCAACAAAATGCTTATTTTCCCAAACAAAATAAAAGGCTCATATTAGAAGTAGTTGTAGCAAAGTGTGGCGCCATTACGATTACAACTAATTTGAATGGCTTAATTCTTTTTCATCAGCGAAAGAAGCGTTAAGGAATTACTTGCACCAACTTTGTAGCTGCTGAGTCAGAACAGAATTAAAATGCAAAGACTACAAGTCTCCACTACTTTTGCAATGACCCATGATGAGTTGGGTTATTGTAACATCAAGAGCCATAAGCCGATTGACAATCCCAGCTCAAAAAATAGTTTACTTAAAATATGAAAAACCTAAATTCTATCCACCCACGTTTTCCAATAATCCTTCAAAAAAAAAGTTTCTGAATGTAACACTGGGAAAAGCATAGACATTGCTAATGAGACCATTTGTCATCGTTTGCCCAAGGAAACGCGTAATGCACAGATTAGCTAGGTTTGCCGCCGCGCCTCTTCACAGCAAGAAGCCCAATAATCGCAGCTACTGCAGCAACTGCCGCTCCAGCAACTACGTACATTATTGGGAAGCCGCCCTCTATTGGAGTAAACGTGACCTCCGGATTCTTATCCACCATCTCGACACATGGAATAATAGCTCCAGTATACTCAAGCCCTTGGTATTCAGGTTCAAGAGGCCAGAAGTTAACTTGCAAAACAACGTTATTGTCAGCCCGAACAATGTGAGTCCCAGGCGTAATGTAAGGCAAAGGAGAGTCCGCGTCTATTGTATAAGTGTCCTCGTCGATGATCAACGTTGTCTCCTCAACAGCAAAGAAGTAAGCATCAATCTGAGCGCTGGTAGGCAGATGAATCGGCGTATCCACGTTTGGCTGAATACCAATAAACAGTACACCGTGACCATACGAAGCGAACTGAGCTGAACCACTTCGCGCTTTTTGTGTAATGCTACCATTATGGAGTAGAGCTAACGATATCGGCTTATCACTTTGCACAACAATTGCGTCAGACTCAACCTGAACTTTAGTTCCACTACCGCCTTTAACAGTAACCTTAGCTACCTCCATCTTTGTTTCCAGATCATACACCTGGACTGTTGCGTCTTCCAAAGCCGTTATCCGAAAGCCATAATCTCTTTCTGGATCCCAGCCCCACTCTTGGCTTTTCAACGATAAACTCGTAAAGTGCGTCCCAACAAAGCCCCCCTGAGCAGACGGAATGGAGAAACATGGAACATAGTCTCCGCCTCTTCCTTGAATGTAGCCGGACTGCACCATGATGTTGCCAGTTGATGTGATTCTATAAACTCTATAGGGCGATAACGTTATGTACTTGAAAGAGTTGGCATCAAGAGAGACAGAAAACTGCGAATCATCATCCCTAGTTATCGTAACACTCGACTTTTCCAAAGCAAGAATAATGTAGTCGGTTCCAATTCCCTGACCAGACCCCATTATGACGAACTCCTTCCCAACGTACAAGCCGTCCGTAGTCGTGTAAAAACCAAATGGCAAAGTTAATTCAAGTGCGGTGGGCTCAGGAATACTGTGATAATTCAGCAGCATAACAGAAACATGCTTGTTTGAAACAACTTTAAACATTGTTCCATTAGCAAACAACACATACTGCTTCTCCATGCTGTCAAGGTCAAACTCCGTCGTAAGCCTACCAAGCGTCAAATCGTAAACCTTTACATGTGTATCATCCTTAGCTGCAACAACCACAACCAAAGACGCCTCACCTACAGAGCCAATGTCAAGCCTCCAACCTGAAGTGCGGTTGCTCGTGTCAGTAAGGTTGTAGCTGTAAATTCTCGCCGGCACAACGCCATAATAGGTATAATCGGGGTTCCCTAAAGAAAAAGGTACTTTGACAGCCAATGACAAGTTTAACACCAACAAAGCTGCAATAAGGCATACCAAAATTTTCTCGGAGTATTTCATGAAACGCATACTTTCATACTCCTATGTTACAGTATATTTTCTGATACAGTTATTTAAAATTTAAATCCCAAACATAAACAACGTATCCTATTTGTTCAGTAAAGCAAACCTTTTCAATTAAAAAACATCTACCATGCTAAGGTGACAGAGTTTGGGAAGAAATACACGCGTAGCCACAGTCTGTCAAGGCGGGAACTTCCATAACACAGTTGAAGCGAACCGCGAATACATTATGAAACTTTTAGACCTTGCACTTAAACAAAAGCCAGACATAGTTTGCCTTCCAGAAACATTCACAGCAGCATCTATAACCAAGCCTATAGAGGAACTTGCTGAAACAGTTCCTGGTCCTACATCTGGTGCTGTTGCCCAACGTGCAAAGAAACATAGTTGTTACATAATATGCCCCATCTTTACGTTAAGAGAAGGAAAAATTTGGAACTCGGCAATCATTATAGACAGAAACGGAGAAGTTGCAGGAATATACGACAAGGTTCACCCAGTGACAAGCTCAAGTGACTACGCAGTTTTCGAGAAAGGCGTCACACCTGGAGCTGAAGTACCAGTCTTCGACCTAGACTTCGGACGCATAGGCATACAAATATGCTTCGATATAAATTTCCCTGAATCCTGGAGGAAACTCTCTGAAAACGGCGTAAAGATGGTGTTTTGGCCTTCAGCCTATAACGGCGGCTTTCCACTTCAAGTTTACGCTTACCTTCATCACTATTATGTCGTGTCATCTGTTTGCACAGAAAAATCCAGAATAGTCGACCCGTGCGGCGTAATCCTGGCTGAAACAGACAAAAACATGTCAATAGTCTATCGGGACGTCAACCTAGACTACGTTGTGTCACACTACGACTTCAACTACAGCATACCAGACAAAATAATGGCCACTTATCCAAGCCGGGTTAAGATACGTTCACATATAGACGAAGGACAATTCCTCGTTGAACCAGCTGACGAAACCTTAACTACGGAGCAGCTTCAAAAAGAGTTCGGCTTCGAATCCGCTTTCGAGTACTTTCAAAGACATGCAAAAGCTTATAATCGCATATTTCAAGATAAAAGACCAGTTCCACAAAAAGCTGCACACGGCGAAAGACCAATGTACGAAAAGAACTAATAAAGAAAAAGGGAAAAACCTAAGGGCCATTATTTTGTCTGGTA
>JAGTQS010000091.1:0-1735 GCA_018397055.1 Candidatus Bathyarchaeota archaeon
AGTACTACTAAATGTGGGTGCTCTCCTGATGATAGTGGGACCTGTTGTGTATTGGATTGCTATTCCCCTCCACACTCGACTGAAGCGAAGAAGGTTATCGTGAGGTGAAAGAGCGATGAAAACATGTGAAGCCAATTTATGGGATACAAAAAATTCTACGTTGTTGGGAGATATAGGTGAAGCTATTGCTCTGCATTACTTAAGCAGTCATGGTTTTTTTATCGTGACTAGACCTGTAAAACTTTTACATGGTAAGCTGTCTCTAATTTCAGCACATTATCAGATAAAGCCGCCAAAAATTGACTATGGACGTTGGCTTACAGAGGAACAAAAAGAATACTTAGAGACTTTTCCATCGTGGGATTACGTGGCTTTCAAACTTGAAGGAATGAAAAGAAGCTCTCCGTATATAATTGAGGTAAAAACCGTTAAAGGAAGGGGAAGTCCTCACAAAAAACCTAAATCAAATGCTGTATCCGAAGCAAAAGTATTAGGGTTTAAGCCTACATTGGTTATTGTTAGATTATTGGAGAATTGGAATATCTCAGTTCAAGCTAACGAACTCTAAATTCCAACTTAAATATATTGAGTCCCGACAGTTACCATGAGAAGATTTTAAGCCTTCAAGTCCCTAAGAGTTACCAGAACCAGTGAGAGAAAAACTAATATTCCCCGTGTTCTTATCGATGGGTAGGTGGATGTTTTGCCCATAGACCCAGATTTCCAAAAAAACAGGCAGATTGCAGGTGAACATAAAGGTCATAACGTGTGGGGACCAGTGGAGGCTCCTAAAAAACTTGGCATACATGGAACCGCGGTGGCTGTTGACTGGGATATTTGCACTGGAGACGGCGTATGCTTAGAAATTTGTCCCGTGAGTGTGTTTGAATGGGCGGATGCTCCTGGACATCCAACTTCTGAAAAGAAATCAGACCCAGCCAGAGAGAAAGACTGCATACAATGTCTTGCCTGCGAAACTCAATGCCCCGCTCAAGCAATAAAAATAACCCCTCCTTAGAACTATAGTCTAAGCCAATAGCGTCCTATTCTTTTATAATCCTACATGCTCAACAATAAATAATCCAGAGTAGAAAAGAAAATATTGCGAATGGAGTGAATTGGTGTCTACTATTTTAGTAATTCTTCAAGCCTCTTGTTCACAGCGTCCCAGTTTACAATGTTCCAGAAAGCGTCAACAAACTTGGCTCTCTCATTCTTATAGTCAATGTAGTAGGCATGTTCAAAGACGTCAAGAACCATTAAAATCTTGAACATGGGGTAAACGTTTGCATTGTGCTTCTCTATCTGCATTATTATCGGCCTCCTTGTTTGCATGCAGAAACTTAA
Organism: Candidatus Bathyarchaeota archaeon; assembly: GCA_018397055.1. GTDB lineage: Archaea > Thermoproteota > Bathyarchaeia > Bathyarchaeales > DTEX01 > JAGTRI01. Next base: position 1,348 of record JAGTQS010000091.1, read on the forward strand.
TGCTGCCCATCCAGAGCCTTCAACACTGACAGCGACCTGCGAAAATTCCTTCCTGAACCTTTCGAAACTCCCAAATTCCTTCTCTAAGGCATCACTCAGTACTCCGCCTGGTTTTTCGCCACCTTTTCCAGTTGGTGCTAAATTGCCCCAAAACAACGAATGCAACAAGTGCCCGCCAATGTTGAAAGACAATTCTTTCAAGGTTGACTTCATGTCTAAATCAACATTTTCTTTTCTTGCCTTTTCAAGCCTCTGAAGTATTGTGTTGGCGCCGTTTACATAGGCTTGATGATGCTTTTGATGATGTATGGTCAACTGCTGTTCAGACATATGAGGTTCTAAGTCCTTGTAGCCATAGGGCAGTTTCGGCAAAACATAAAAACTGTTT
>JAGTQS010000091.1:1744-2976 GCA_018397055.1 Candidatus Bathyarchaeota archaeon
TCAATCACTAAAGGCTATTTGCTTTCTAGAACGTTTAAAGTTTGCTAAAAATGGCAAAACGCTTCTATGAAAAGCTTTATCTAATCATAGAGAAAATTAATGCTGAGGTTTTGAAGATGGGAAAGAAAGGTAGAGAAATAGTTAAAGTCGACATCAAAGACCTCCTAAAAGACTTAAACAGCGCTTACGCCGACGAATGGATAGCCTTCTTCTATTATACTTGGGCAGCAGACTTCATCGAAGGACCAGACTACCCTACAATAGCCAGCGAACTTGACAGAATCGCAAAAGAAGAATTCGAACACATGTCAGAACTAGCAGACAGAATCCTCGAGCTAGGCGGTGAACCAGAAAGAGACCTAGAAGACTTGCAGAAAATAGCAAACTGCAAAAAAGTTGTGTTCCCAACAAACGAAAGAGACCTTGAAAGCGTATTGAATGCGGTTGCAGAGGCAGAAGGATGCGCAATCGACGTATACACAAAAATCATAAAGAAAGTGTCCGCCTGCTATGATAAAGACATAAGAACTTTTCACCTAATCCAGCACATACTTTCAGAAGAAATACAACACGAGGAAGCCTTCGAAAATCTACTAGAAAAGAAGAGAAAATAACCATATCAAACGCATGTTAAGGTGCTTGTCTCAAGGTTACATCAAAAAACTGTTCACGCCCTCTACGAAAGACACCAATCCTCACTTTTTCCCCGATTTTTCTTTTATGGATTTCTTTGAGTAAATCTTCAATTCTATGGATTACAGCGCCATCAAGTCTCAAAATTATGTCGCCAGCAATTATGCCAGCATGCTCTGCTGGGCTGTCACCCGAAACCTTTGTCACTAAAACGCCTTCTTCAACGGGCAAATCGTAGTAACTGGATATTTCTTCAGTAAGGCTTAAGCCAACTATACCAAGCCATGGCCTTTCAGCAATTCCATCGGCAACAATTTCACTAGTGCATTTTTTCGCCGAGTTTATTGGAATGGCGAATCCAATTCCCTGCGCAAAAGGAACAATCGCCGTATTTATAGCAACAACATTTCCTTCAAGGTCTACAAGTGGGCCGCCACTGTTCCCTGGGTTTATGGCCGCGTCTGTTTGAACAAGATTTTCTAATAGTCCTCTTTGGGATTCTATTGTTCTGTTTACTGCGCTGATGACGCCTGAAGTTACGGTTGGTCCGCCGACCAGTCCGAATGGGTTTCCAATGGCGTACACTCTTTGTCCAACTC
>JAGTQS010000091.1:3000-3142 GCA_018397055.1 Candidatus Bathyarchaeota archaeon
TTGCCACATGGAGGTTTTGGTTTTTGACTTTTATGATCGCTGTATCATGCGTAGTGCATGAGCCTGTTAGTTTTCCTTCTAGGATTTCGCCGTTCCATAGGGTTATGTCGATTTTTTCGGCGCCTCTGACTACGTGGTCGTT
>JAGTQS010000025.1 GCA_018397055.1 Candidatus Bathyarchaeota archaeon
TTCATCAAATACTACAACTACGAAAGGCCACACATGAGCCTAAAATATAATACACCCGCACAAGTATATTTCAGAGATGTGCCAAATGTCCTGGGATAACACACCAAAAAATCAGCGAAGATAAAGCTTAAATAATTCTGGCTTGGTTTTTTGTTTCATCCCTTTGGAGGGACATCTTGAAAACTGAAATTATTAACGCAAAACAAACAAAACTAAAGGTTAAAGACGTAAAAGCTATTGCTGAGATAGAATGTCATGAGAAGGTTCGAGAATGGCTTATCATACGCGTCGAGACTAACGTTGAAAGAGAATACTTAGCTTATAGGCGGTTCTTTCGAAACTTGCCTAAAAACCGAAAAGCCGAAATTTTGGTTGCAAAAAACGGTGACAGAGTTGCAGGTTTTCTCGGTCTTTGGCGGTACGGAACATACATGGAGCATGTGGCAGCCATAGGTATCAGTGTGCATCCAGATTTTTGGGGAAAAGGAATTGCAACACGACTTATGAAGTCGGCGCTTAAGCTGGCAAAAAAAAGCGGCATAATTAGGTTAGAGATTGAAACCCGAGCTGACAACTATGCGATGAGACACGTGGCAGAGAAGGCCGGGTTCAAACTAGAAAAAATCAGGCGAAAACGAATCCGTAAAAACGGAACCTTTTATGATGAAGCCTCATATTATATGATTCTTGATAATCCTGTCTCAACAAAACAAATGAGAACTAAAAAGATCTATGAATTTTCGACTTCTTAACTATTGATAATTTAATTCCATGACTTTTGATAGAATAAAAAAGTAACACATGTATTTCCGAAATGATTATATTTATATGAAACAACCCGTTCATTAGGAAATAACTGTTTGCTGGAGGAAAGGTGGTTCGATTGACGCCAATGCACCGCCACTGCCAAGTACTTTAGCCCTAAAAGGGCCTTTGTTGAGAAACATTTTCGAATCTCCTTTCCTCTTTAAAAAAATTTATGGAAGGTTAGTGAATGCCTATGGAGACTGAAGGTTCTCAAACTTTCAAACCTAGTCTAGCAATGAAGACTTGGGATCCAAAGATCGAACCTATGCTTTTTCAAAAGTGGCAAAAAGAAGGAATATACAGGTTCGATAAAACATGTAAAAAGCCGGTTTTCAGCATTGATACGCCACCCCCATACGTGAACACACCGGTTCATATCGGTCAAGCCTTTACGTACACTTGGATGGATGTTTTCGCACGGTACAAAAGGATGACGGGATTTAATGTTCTGTTTCCTATGGGATTGGACAAGAACGGCTTACCAGTTGAGGTTCAAACTGAGAAGTACTACAAGATCTCTATGCATGAGACTCCTAGAGAAGAATTCATAGAAAAATGCCGACGTATACTTCAGGAAAGCGGTGACAAGTCTCTTGACACGTTCAAAAGACTGGGACTAAGCTGTAACTCTTGGGATCTTGAACATGAAGTGGGTGGAAGATATGAGACTGATGACCCTGAATATCGTAGACTAACTCAGAAGACGTTTATCGAGTTTTGGAACAAGGGGCTCATCTACGAAGATGAGAAGACAACGAACTATTGTCCCGTCTGCGGAACAACCATATCTGACGCTGAGGTAGAATATGAAGAAGAAGAAACAAAGCTACACTACATAAAATTCAAGATTCAAGAAACTGGGCAAGACTTGGTTATAGCGACAACTAGACCAGAGCTCCTGTGTTCATGCAGAACCGTAATTTTTAATCCCGACGACGAACGGTACAAAAACCTTGAAGGAAAACATGCAGTTGTACCCATTTTTGGAAATTCAGTGGAAATTCAACCTCATTCTTATGCTAAGCCTGAGTTTGGTTCAGGACTTGTTATGATCTGCAGTTTCGGCGATTACAGCGACGTTCGGATACTAAGAGAGCTAAACTTAGATCATGTTTATTCGATAGATTCTAAAGGAAAGATGAACCAGAATGCGGGAAAATATTCTGGTCTTTCAGTTAAGGAAGCTCGAAAAAGGATTATTGAAGACTTGAAAAATCAAAGTTTGTATGTGAAGACTGAGAAACTTGTGCAGAGGAAACCTATCTGTTGGAGGTCGAAAAATCCAATTGAGTTTGTGCCAATGAAGGAAATCTATCTTAAGCAAGTTGAATTCAAAGAAGCTCTCCTGCAAATGGCCGACCAGATGGCCTTTTTTGCTCCTGAAAGTAAGCAGATTCTCATAGACTGGATAAACTCGGTTGGCATAGACTGGGTTATCTCAAGGCGAAGGTACTATGGAACTGAAATCCCACTTTGGTACTGCAAAAACTGCAACTACACGTATGTTCCAAAGCCAGAAAGATACTACCAGCCCTGGAAAGAGAAACCTCCAATAAACAAGTGTCCAAAATGTGGCTCCACCGAGTTTCGCGGTGAAGAAAGAACTTTCGACACATGGTTTGACTCGGCCACATCTGAAGTCTACATACTTGGGTATCTTTGGGACAGAAAATTTTTCGAAAAAAGCTTCCCGTGCAGCCTTCGTCCACAAGGGAAAGAAATTGTTAGAAACTGGCTTTATTTTACTATGTTGAAATCTCTTTTGCTTTTCGATAAGGCGCCTTTCCGAAACGTCTGGATACACATGCACGTTGTTGACGAAGAAGGCAGAAAAATTAGTAAAAGTAATCCAAAAACTTACATTGACCCTCAAGAAGCAATAAGCAGGTTTGGAGCTGAGGCTTTCAGAGTTTGGTCTGGTTTAGAAGGCAACATAACCCGTGGCGACATAAGATGCTCTTTTGAAAGAATCCGGGGAAACTCGAAGTTTCTGACGAAACTTTGGAACATCGCAAGATACATTTCATCGTTCCCACAAACGCATGAAGAATATGAACTGGCACCACTTGACTGGATGATTTTGGGAAGACTCAATGAACTTATCCGTGAATGCGTTTCAGGATATGAAGAGATGAACGTCTTTGCAGCTGCTACTGCAATTAGGACATTTACGTGGAACTTGTTTGCAGACCATTATCTCGAAGCCGTCAAGTCTCGTGCCTACAACAGAGAGGGAAATTTTAGCTTAGAACTTCAAAGAGGCGCCTGGTTTACACTACATAAATGTTTAGAAACTATTCTAAAATTGTTGGCTCCCATCTGTCCATTCATAACTGAGACCCTATGGCTTGAACTTTACTCAAAACAAAGCATACATCTTCAGGATTTTCCAAAAGAAAATCCAAACTGGAGAAGCAGTTATTCAGATTTACTTACGAAACTTGTCGAGTTCAACAACACGGTGTGGCGGTACAAGAAAAACCAAGGCTTAGCTTTAAGCGAGAAGCTGAAAGCTCACATGTATGCGCCGGTCGAACTTGAACCATTAAAAGACGACCTTAAAGCTATGCACGGAATCATAAACCTTTCTTTCGGTAAACCTGTGGAAATCGAAAAATACGACGAACTGTCAGAAGGTGTATTCATAACAAAGTAACTTTAATGTAAAAAAGTTGTGTGGTTTTCATTTTTTACCTGTTAAAGTTTTCAAAAAATATTTTTTCACCAAAATTTATGCGCATTCCGTCTTTGGCGGCTTTCGTCATTACTCCGGTTGATTTTTGAATGAAAGCTGCTTCGCTGTCTGGTCCCTTAATTACCATAAGAGTCCCAAGATGGGTAATAACGGCCATTTCTGGACGAACCTCACTGATAATTTTAGCTGCATCATCTGTTGACATGTGGCCTCTCCAAGGTTTTTCTGAAGGTCTAAGAACTGAAAGAATAAGTAGTCTGGAACAGCCCAAGAATTCGCTGATGCCTTCATAGTATTCTGAGTCAGGCATATATGCAAAGGCTCCAAATTTTGGGGTTTCAAACCTGAATCCCACGGCTTCAGGGTCGGAATGAACAGCTCTACATACCTTGACATTAATATCGTTAATGGTAAATGTGCTTCCTACTTTGGCTTCAATGACTTTTTCTGGAAGTTTAATGTGATAGTTTGAAATTGCCTTGTCACATATTTCGTTTCCGTAAAGTACGCTGTGGGACGCTACCAGCAGACCACGCTTTTTTGTGCCGCCTTCGGTCATAGCCTCTATCAGAACCGCAGCATCATTCATATGATCAATGTGAGAGTGAGAGATAATTATGCCGTTCAGTTCTTGCGGGTTCAACCCAGCCTCTAGAGAGTAGATTAAAGCGCCTGGTCCAGGGTCAAGGTGGATGTTAAGGTTCAGTTCATTTGAGAGGATGCGGATGCCTCCTGTTTTTAGCTTTTGTGTGATTGTTGCGAATCGTCCTCCGCCTGTTCCGAGAAAAACTATTTTAATCATGGCTATCTTCGGCTCTAGTATGTTTGTGCTTCTTTAACGTTCATTTCGCATTTAGCAATTATGCATCTCTTTGAAAAATGTCCTAAAACAGCCAACGTAAAGAGGATGATATTTATATTCAATTGCCTAAAATGAGTGTTCGGTGCAGTTCATGAGGATCGTAATAAGAATTGGAGGCTCAGTGGTCGCTTCGCCGCCAAACCCTAAGTTGATACAAAGTTATGCCGAGGTTTTCCGTAACCTAAGGGCAGAGGGGTACGAGATAGTAGTAGTCGTTGGTGGAGGCGCTCGTGCACGCCAATACATTCAGCTGGCGAAGGACATCGGCTTAAAAGAGGAGGAACAAGACGAGGTTGCAATATCGGTTTCAAGGCTTTTTGCACAGTTGTTATCGTTAAAGCTCGGAGGTTTAGAATGGAAGAGTATTCCAACGTCTTTGGAAACAGTTTCAGATCTTTTGAATGAAAAGGGCATTGTTGTGATGGGCGGTTTGAAGCCTGGCATGACTACGGACACTGTTGCGGCAATGGCTGCGTCTCACGTAGGCGCCGAGCTTATCGTGAAAGCCACTGACCAAGACGGCATTTACACGAAAGACCCCAAAAAATATGCAGACGCTAAGAAGATTGACGAACTAAGCTTTGATGATCTAAGTCAACTTATGGAGCAGGATAAGCATATGGCTGGAATTCATCAAATAATCGATCCAGAAGCCATTCGCATACTGAAAAAGAATCGTATAAAAATGATAGTTGTTAGTGGGAAAAATCCTGAAAACCTTTTGTCGGTCTTAAAGGGTGAAAAAATAGGAACCATAATTCAATGATGGAACCATTAATTGTGCACTTATTTTTTAATTATTTTTTCTTTCTAGCTTTGTTTTTGGCATGCTACTTTACAGCCTTCTTCTTTTCTTTACATGATTTCGTCTTTTACAAGCGTCTCGAGCTCTTCATACTTCAAAAAGGACCGTTCAAGTCATGATTGTTGCGAAAGTTAAATGTTAACGGAAATAATTAAAACTTGCCAAAATACTGTATATTATCGGTGCAACCGAATTGCATATTAACCGAGAGCTTAAGTTCCGCCACAGGTTTATTGACAGGCACACAATTGTTTCTGGGAACTCGTTGTGTTTGGTTGCCGACTTTAACGGCGACGGCTTCAATGATGTAGTTATTGGCAACTTCATTAATCCTCCAACTGAGGAAGGCTACCTAGTTCTTTACGAGTATCCCAAATGGACGAAACGTTATATTGCAAGGGCTAACTTGGAAGCCGGCGGCGCAGTGATCGACATTAACGGAGATGGAAAATTAGACATCGTCGCTGGGCAGCCTTTTTACGGCCATGAGCTATACTGGTTCGAAAACCCTTCAGAACCCGAGGAGCTTTGGATCAGGCATGTGATTGACAACAGCTTCCAAAAATACCATGATCAAGCAGTCGGCGACGTGGACAACGACGGCGAAGACGAAATTCTTGTTCCCTCACAGCTAGCCAAGGTTTTGGTTTACTATGACATTCCATCTGACCCAGCTGTTTCTCCTTGGCCTAAAGAGTGCCGCCACCTCATCTGCGAAAATATAAGCATCGAAGGCTTGGCAATAGTCGACTTGGACGGCGACGGAAAAAACGAGGTTGTTGCGGGACCAAACATTTTCAAGCCTCCAAAAACTCCGGGCGGAAAATGGTCGCGGACAATTTTGAAGGAACTTCACGCTAGAACATATGGTGGACTCGTATTTTCGGAAACTCGGGTTCAAGCAGCAGACCTAAACGGGGACGGCTCTATAGACCTGGTGATGAGTGAAGCTGAAAGCGACAGCGGAAGGGTAGCCTGGTTTGAAGGGCCAGACTGGAAAATGCACTTGATTTCAGACGGCTTATTTCACCCTCACAGCTTGGCGGTTGCAGACTTTAACGGAGACGACAAAATGGACATATTCACAGGCGAGATGGGGCTTGGAAGACACAGGAACCCAAGACTGGTGATCTATCTTAACAACGGCGATGGAACGTTCACTGAGCACGTCATATCAAAGGGAATCCCAACACACGAAGCAAAAGTCGCGGACATCGGCAACAAGGGTAAACTGAGCATCGTCGGAAAACCGTACATGCCATTGAAACAAGTGGACCTTTGGGAAAACATCACACAATAAAAAACGCAAAGAACCATAATTGGAAAAAGATAATAGGCTCAAACAATTTTTGTAAATAATAACAACAAGCGGGGGTCGCAGAGCTAGGTCAATCCTTAAGGGCAAAAGAGGACCAGATGCGCGGAGCATCCAAAGAACAAACCAAGATGCGCGCAAGACTCAAGATCCCGTCCCGAAGGGGTTCGTGGGTTCAAATCCCACCCCCCGCATTTAATGATTGAAGTTTGAGGGGGGTCGTTTTACAATAGATTATTCTTCATTCTGCTTCCATTAGGGCGTAAGATTTTATTTTTTGTTTCCTTCGAGACGTTTTTGTTTGCTTTTAAAATCTCTTCTTTCGACGTGTTAGAAACTATATTAGCCTTCGTTTCGTACTGAGTGATAGTTCATTGTTGGTGGGAAGGCTATGAACAACCGCGAGCGGATAATGGCTGTCTTTAGTGGTGGAAGGGCTGACCGTTTGGTGTGGCAGCCGAGGCTTCACTATTGGTATGAGGTGAATAAGGTTAGGGGAACCCTCCCTAAAAGGTATGAGGGGTGGAGCATTCTCGAGATTTATGATGACTTGGACGCTTCGCCTCGCGGTTACCATTTTTTTAATGATACCATAAGATGCGTTGAAGGCGACAAAGTTAAGGTTCAAGTTAAGGATGAGGGGGACCTTGTATGTTTAAAATACAGGACGCCAAAAGGCAGCCTTACCCAAGTTGAAAGAAAGACGGAGTATGGGACTGCGAGGCTTCGGGTTGAGTACCTCGTAAAGAAGATTGAAGACTTTAAGGTTCTCAAATACATACTCAGTCATCAGAGCTACGAGTTTGACGTGAACCTTTATCACGAAAGAGAAAGCATGCTTGGCAACCGCTCTGAGCCTGTTGTCACCGTTCCTTGGGGATCCATCCAAAGATTCTTCATAGTTTACATGGGTTTTCAGCAAGGCGTAATTGCACTTTGGAAACACCGCGAAGAGGTTGAAAGCCTCCTTGACTCCTTCGCGGAAAACGATGACAAAAGGTTCAGCTTAATTAAAAAGACGCCAATCAAGATTGTTAATTTTGGCGACAACATAGATGAAGGACTCTGCTCGCCGCCCATGTTCAAAAGGTACATGCTTCCATACTACCGCCTCAGAACCAAGGAGCTCCACGAATCTGGAAAGTTTTGCACTTCTCACTGGGACGGAAAGGTGAAGCAGATCTTGCCGTTTATGCAAGAGACAGGCCTTGACGGAATAGAGTGCGTTCCACCAGAACCCCAGGGCAACGTAACTCTTGAAGAGATGAGGCACGGTTTAAGAGACAAGGTTCTCGTTGACGGGATTCCGGCTACACATTTTTTGCCCTATGTTAAAGGCGAAGAGCTGAAAACCTTCACTGAGAGGATACTTGACCTCTTCGCGCCCCGCATCATACTTGGAATATCAGACATGCTTCCTCCAGACGGCGACATAGAGAGAGTACGTATGATAGGCAAAATAGTTGCAGACTTCAAAATCTAATTATCATTTTTATGAAATCTGTAACTTTTTTCCGTAAGCCATAAAAATCAGGGTGTAAAACCGTTGAGGGTAGAGACTGTTGGCGAAAGTAGTTATCGTCTATGAATCGAGGTATGGCAATACCAAGCGTGTAGCAGAAACGATTATGAAGGGCATACGGGATGCCGGGGTAGTAGAAGCCTTTCTTAGTGAACTTAAGGAAATTGACTTTAACTCAATTCTAGGATATGATGCGGTTCTGATTGGGTCACCAAACCATATGGGTTGGCCGACGAGGGGGATAAAAAGCTTCATCGATAGGCTGGGTGAACTGCGTCCTGAAGGCAAAAAGTTCGCGGTTTTTGACACATACATGGGAAACGACTTGGAGAAGGCCGTTGAAAAGATGGAGAAACGAATAAGCGAGAAGATTCCTGGAACGAAACAGCTGGTTCATGGTTTATCGATAAGAGTTCTAGGAATGAGGGGCCCACTCGCTGAGGGCGAGCTTCAAAAATGTGTGGATTTTGGGAATAAGATAGTGGTACAGCTTAAATCAGGTTGTTGATGTTGCATGTTGAAAAAGGAAACTCGCATCATAGTGAAACCTACTAAAAGCATAATTTTTGTAGCGCTTCTACGGATTCTTCAGTCCGCTGGAAGATTCGTCTTTGGATATCTTAGTGCAACTACTCCTGGAGGCCTATTAGACGTAGAAGTCGCGCCGGTAACTATTCAAATAATAGACACGATGTTCTTTTTATTGGGAATCCTAGGTTTCATAGCCGCTGTTAGGTTGTTGCTAATGAGAAAATGGGGATATTATGTAACAGTCATAACCAGTGTCATAACAATCCTATTCGACATATGGGGAGTAACTATCCAATCCTCAGCCGCCATGGGTTTCGTGGTGCCAGTAATATCACTTATAGTGCTATTTGCCAAAAAATCTTAGCCAAAAAAGAGCACTGAATAGCGTAACTCTTTAAATGCTAGTCTTGATGTTGAAAAAAATATTTTTACAATAACAATAATACAAAAACGTGACGAAGCAAGGCTGCATGTAACAAAAATTTAGTTAATACACTAAATTTTTTCATAGAATCCCTTGACATCAACATAAGTTTTTATCTGTACGACATTTTGAAGTTTGGCCAAGGGTAATGCCGTCTTGAATCATATTTTTAGTGGTATACTGCTATAAACAAGACTTCTCCCATTTCCTGTATACTAAAGGTATAGCGCAAATCGCAAAATCAGCTTTTATAAGTCTCATAAAACGCACACGTAAGTTTGCTAAAAAACAAAAAGGAGAGAAAATAAAAATAGGTCTTGTTTAATTTATTTCTTTCATTTACCTTTTCCATTAGATATGATTCTTACCGTGTCAAAGCCTTCAAAATCTGCAAGCCCATCGTTGTACAGCACTTTTCCAGTTATTGTGAATTGAATTTCGCCGCTTGATATTCCCTGTGCCTTTAGATGGTCAGATATTGCGGTTCTGCTGAATTTCACCATGAGAATGCCGTCTTGAAGATATGCTTTTTCAGCAACAAAAGATTTACTATTGACCCATACTTTTACTGTGGATGGGTCGACTTGACTCTCACAATAGCTTTCAGCCAAGTCTATGTAAGCTGTTATCCATTTGCCTTCGCTTTTTAAATTCAATGTGTCAGGGTCTATAGTGATTTTAGCCAAGATTGCTTTAACTGTTATTTTCAGTGTGTCTGTTCCCTCTGCGCTTTCGTCATCTAAGACTTTCAATGCAACAGTGTATATTCCGGCTGAGTAGTAAGTATGACTAACAGAAACCGTGCCAGTTGAGTCGGGGTATTCGTTTTCCTCTGTAACTATGCAATACTCTATTGTTCCATCCCCGAAGTCACAGGTTGCTGTGTGAGTGTCAAGCCATCCAGCATCAACGAAGATGCCACTAATGGTCACTGGGTCTCCAGCAAAAACCTCTATGCCGAGACCTGCGTCAACGATTGGCGCAAAATTCTCAACTGTTACCGTTAAACTGTCTTTTCCTTCATCTCCGTCATCGTCAACAACTGTCAGAGTCACGGCATAAACGCCGTTGTCAGTATAGATGTGCGTCGGATTCAGTGTGCCAGCAGCTGTTGCTCCGTCACCAAAATCCCATAAAATTATGTGGGTGTCCAAGCCTGGGTCAATGAAACTTCCGCTGAAAGAAACTTCGGTTGCTTCATCAACGGTCTGATCTGCTCCTGCTTCTACTTCTGGGGCAACATTATTTACTGTTACAGTCAATGCGTCAGTTCCTATTGCTCCGTCGTCGTCTGTCACTGTTAAAGTAACCATGTAGATTCCGTTGTCCAAATAGGTATGAGTGGGATTCAATGTTTCAGAGGCAATTGTACCATCTCCAAAATTCCATATAATAGTATGTGTGTCCAGTAATCCTGGGTCAGTGAAACTACCGAGGAAACTAACCGAACTACCTTCGTTTGGTGCTTGATCTTGACCTGCCTCTACGGTTGGCGCGGCATTATTAACTGTTACAGTTAATGAGTCTATTCCTGTTCCACCATCCTTATCTGTGACGCTTAGAGTAACTGTGTACATTCCATTTTCAATATACGTATGCGAAGGCGTTAATGTTCCATAAACAGATTGACCGTCTCCGAAATCCCAAATTATTGTATGACTGTCAACGATACCTGGATCGATGAAACTTCCAGCAAATATTATTTCAGAGCCTTCTTCTATCGTTAAGTCTGAGCCAGCTTCAACCGTTGGAGCTACGTTGTTAACTGTTACAATGATTGTATCATCTCCAGCTCCACCGTCATCATCCGTCACTGTAAGCCTAACTGTGAAAACTCCGTTATCAACATACGTATGCGTAGGTGTAAGAGTACCTTCCGCTATCGAGCCATCTCCGAAATCCCATACTATTGTATGACTGTCGGCGCCTAGATCACTAAAGGATCCACTGAAACTGACTTGGGTGCCTTCGTTAGCTGTTTGGTCCACACCGGCTTCGACTATTGGAGAAACGTTTCTTACAGTCACCTTTAAAGTGTCTATTCCGACAGAGCCACGTTTGTCAGTGACTCGCACAGTAACTGTGAATACGCCATTATCGTTATAAAGATGAGTGGTTTTTCCATCAAACGTTCCATCAGGAGCACTGCTAGGTGTTTCCGTATAGTCGTATGTGCCATCGCCATTAAAGTCCCACCGATAAGAATCAATTAAAGAGACATCATACCGAGAAGCTCCACATTATCATGTTTTCCACAAGTTTCCTAGTTTCAGGGTCAGTTCTTGCTTCCCCGTGAAAGTTTGTTCCTAAGTAGGCGATTCGGGCAGATCCCTCAACGTTCTCGCGTATAACAAGTGCGGCCTTTCCTGGAGCATATTCCACAATGTTAGAGCCACCAGCAATGGCTACATGGTCTGTGTATTGAGAACATAATATGCCTTTGATGTCCCACCCCGAATTTGGCCATGTTGCTATTGGATGCGCTGAATTAACCCAGTACAGTTGACTTGGAGTCCAATCGTAACTGTTACCTTCGCCAGGAGGCAAGCCATTACTGTCTACGTTAAGTAATGTGCGAATATAGCTGTCATAAGTGTCAGTGTACATTGCCCAGTTCAATAGAACAACGTAGCCTTTACCAGCCTTTAAATATTGGTCAAGCTGTCTTAACAGTGTAGGATCCGCATTTGTGTTCTACCACAAGAACATCGTAACTCATATGGTTATTAAGGTCAAGGTACGCATTATCTGGAAAATATGCAACTGTGTGACCTTTGCTTTCGAGGTATTGTCGGATAGAACCAGAATAAGAGAATTCCTCGTAGTCGTCGGACCACAAAATGCGTAAAGAGGGTGCTGTAGAAGTCGAAAAAGACACAACGTTGCCTTCATTAATTGTCTGGTCAGGACCAGCGTCAATCCAAAGTGCTGCGCTTGCGGGTTTTGTTTCCGAAAGAGTAAAAGCGGTTGCAATAATTAATACACAAATCATTATGCTAAATCTTGCTTTTTTCATTCCCATTTCATTTTACTCCTAAAAATAGGACTTGTTCTGTATTTGTTGTATATATAACTTAGGTAACAAAACTTCTGAACGCTGACTTCATAAAAAGAGACTTACTACAGCTAATTAACGATAAAATCTTAGATTTGAATCTTCTTCGATGAAACTTAATTTTTAATCCTTTGACAAATTTTATCACTAAAAAATTCATAAATGCTCTCAATAAACCTAACATGTTATAATCTTAAAAAAGGTATTTATTGAAGACCTACTCAATTAAAGAGTGGCAATTTTCTGCTTATGGCTTTGGTAATCTGATGGAAACGTCAAATAGGGTAGATAAAATGAAAAAAGAAGGTATTAGAGAAATAGTTCGAAAGAGATATGCAGAAATCGCGAAGGATAAAAGTTCATGCTGCGATTCCTCTTCGTCTTGTTGTCAAAGCACATGTGACACCAGCGCTGATTATAGCACAAGCGTTGGCTATAACGAAGAAGAACTTAAGGCGGTCCCTGAGGACGCAAATCTTGGTTTAGGATGCGGCAACCCCATTGCGTTATCTTCATTAAAAGGAGGAGAAACAGTTCTTGACCTCGGCTCAGGTCCGGGACTTGACTGTTTTCTGGCAGCTAACAAGGTTGGGCAAAGAGGTAAGGTCATTGGCGTTGACATGACGCCTGAAATGATCGATAGAGCGAGGAGAAACGCGGTAAAGGGAAACTACAAGAACGTAGAGTTTAGACTTGGAGAAATCGAGAACCTGCCAGTTGCAGACTGCACAGCTGACATTGTTATCTCGAACTGCGTAATTAACCTCTCGCCAGACAAAGAAAGGGTGTTTCAAGAAGCTTTTAGAGCTCTTAAGCCTTGTGGAAGACTTCTGGTTTCAGACATCGTACTGCTGAGAGAACTTCCTAAAAGCGTAAAGAACGATGCTCAAGCATATGTAGCTTGCGTGGCAGGCGCCGAAAAGAAGGATAAATATTTGGAGATAATAAAAAACGCAGGCTTCCAAGATGTTAAGGTAATAAAGGAAACCCAGTTTCCAATAGGTGATGTATGCGGCGATATAGACTCACAGGGAGCCCAGCGAACCTCAAAAAAGGGTGTACAAAAAGAGAAAAATTATGTTGCAAGCATAATAGTTTCAGCTGTTAAACCGAAAAATTTGTGATTTCTCAGAAAAAAGAATTATACGATTACCATCGATTTTAGAATGTGAACTACCATCCTACAAGGTAGGGATGGCTTCTCCGATATATAGCATTCGGAGTTAAGCGTTGGTTCACAAGCAACGCCAGACAAAGGCATATAGCCTAAGTCCCTCTCAAACTTCTTTCCGATGTTGATGGCTCCGTTTAGGTCAGCGTTGTACTCGCCGTGGTAAGGGCAAACGAACAATCCTTGCGTTTTGCGATTGCCATCGCAACCGCAGACATGGCATGTTTGACTGGTGTAGGCTTCGCTTGTGGATACTACGAGTATTCCCTGTTGAATTGCCTTGTACTCTATCATCATCGACAAACGGTGGAACGGCATGTTACTAACGATTCTATTGAACCTTTTGCCTTTTCCTCTTGCTCTATCTCTAATACCGTGCAGATTGCCGATTACGATTATGGCGTTTTCTCGTTTTGCTTCCTCAACGATAGCCTTAGAAATCTTATGCAAGATGGCGTTAACCTTCCGCCTTTCAGTATGTCCAACTTTCTTGATGGTCTTCAACGCTTTCTTTTCACCAAGCCTTTTACGGAGCCAAGCGTAGTGTCTGCGGATGCCGCGGGCAGTCTTGCCATAGAAGCGTGGATGAGAGATTTTGCCGTTGCAGAGCAACACGGTTGATGCAATGGTTCTCTCACCCAAATCTACAGCAAGAAGTTTATGGAAAGATGTAGTTATGGAAACCTCAAACTTAATTGCAACGTTCAAGTAAAATCTATTATCTCTGCGATACAATTTTGATTCGCAAACCTTGTATTTCTCTGGAAACGACCTGTGCAGTTTGATAGCTACCCAAAGCTTCCTCGTAGCCTTCACTGGAATCTTAGCCCAATACTCTGAAACCTTGTTACCTACTCGCTTGATTTTGAGAAGGTCATTTCTTATGCTTAACGGATACTCTTTGCCTTTCTTGACAACTTTGTAGAATCGTCGAGCTTGCTGTTTGTTGGCAGAGTGTAAGCCTAAATCTTCGCCCGTCTGTAAGAAATATTGAAGCTTCTCGTATTCATCATTGAGAAACTGTTGCTTCAGCTTCGTTAATGCGACTATTCCGCATTGTATCGTCAGCGAGGTTTCCATACTTTTAAATACAACCTATAGGTATTTAACTAATATGGGAAGAACAAGCTCAGCAACCTACAACATCAATTACCACTTAGTATGGTGTCCAAAATACCGAAAACCAATTCTTGAAAAGCCAGAAGTTAAACAGTTCCTTGAAGAACAAATCCACACTATAGCAGCAACTAAAGGCTTTGAAGTTTTAGCCCTTGAAATCCAACCTGACCATATACACCTATTCGTCTCAGCACCACCATTCGACTCTCCGACAGAAATTGTTAAAGTATTCAAAGGAGTAACAGCACTACGACTATTCAAAAAATTTCCAGAATTGCGAAACGAATTTTGGAGGGGAAAACTGTGGAGTCCAAGCTATTATGTGGGAACAGCAGGACAAGTCTCAGCAGAAACAATATGCAAATACATCGAAGAACAGAAAACGCAATTCATCCACTCAACTTGTTGAGTGGTCTTCTTGCTGAAGTTTTTCTTATAAAAGCGGATAGGCAGTGGTAAAAAGATGAAAATTTCTGTGTGGAGTAGAAGCCTTTCAGACTCTTACCTTAGGCTCATGGCTCAGCTTGGCGTAGATTGCATCGACTTTAACCAGGGAACGGACTTTCCAGGAGTTAGAGAAGGTGGATACCCAGATTTGGAGGAAGTTAAGAAAATAAAGAACAGAATCCGCTCATTCGGTTTGGAGATCAACCGCGTAACTCTGCCCGATATAACGGAAAAGTTCATGAAGGACAGGGAAGGCGGATTACAAGAACTGGAAAACACGTGCCGAGCCTTGAAGGTTTTTGGTGAAGCTGAGGTTCCTCTTGCAAGGCAGCGTTTTGCAGGTGAAACTGTTGAAAAGGGCATAATTCACTATAAATCAACGCGTAGAGGCGGATACCTTTCCCGAGGAGAGAAACTGGATTCAATCCAGCAACAAGATACCTTAACGAAGGAAGATGCTGAAGATTGGTGGAGGCACTTCCGTATTGTATTCAAAGAACTTGTTTCTATAGCAGAAGATTACAACGTGAAACTTGGTGTACACCCGTCTGACCCGCCTTTACCATGGTCACCTATAGACACTGTTGGTTTTGGCCGCGTCATCGACGAGTTTCCAAGCAAAGTGGTC
This sequence comes from Candidatus Bathyarchaeota archaeon, assembly GCA_018397055.1. Taxonomy (GTDB): domain Archaea; phylum Thermoproteota; class Bathyarchaeia; order Bathyarchaeales; family DTEX01; genus JAGTRI01. The sequence continues at coordinate 15,382 of JAGTQS010000025.1, forward strand.
GGCTACATATACTGCTGCGGAACAAGAGGCGAAGATGTCGGACAAGAATTGGTTCTTGATGAGATACGGAAATATGGCCGCAAAGGACGAATCTTTGAGGTTCACTTTCGCAACATTAAAGGCGGCTTATCCTCGCACGGCTGGTTTGAAGAAACACTTCTCGATGAAGGAGACATGAGCATGTTCAAAATCCTGCATGCCCTAAGGGAGGTCGGCTTTGAAGGCTGTCTTAACCCCGACCATGTCCCTTTTTTGGAAGGCGACGATGAGCGTGTCTGCCACGGCCTTGCTTATTCAGTTGGGTTTATAAAAGCCCAGCTAAAAGCTCTTGAGGCTTTGTCCTAAATGTTTATGTTGAGAAAATACGATAATTTTTTTGTCATATATGAACGTCGCAGTTTCTTTAAATAAGAGAAATGAAGGCTTTCTGTGATTTTATGTTGTTAGTATGGTAGTAACCAGATTGACTTGTTTAACAAAGTAATTATTGGGATGATTGTTGAGATTACACCATCTCCAATTAGGAATCCAATTACTATGAACCCTTTGTTTGAGTCCCAGAATTGACGGCCAATACTTTTTCCTATTATATACGAGATTAATGAACCAATAAAGACGGCAAAAATGTACGAGGTTTGAGTTGGTGGAAACGCTCCTAACATCACAATAGAGAAGTACGGTCTATGCAAGACAAAGTCCGAAATGAGGTAAAGGATCGTTGATATGCTGAACCCTGTAACCATAAACGTTGGTACCTCAATCTTAATTGGGCCGCCGCCAAGATTTAGGTCAAGCAGGTACTTTGGCCCAAACAGGTTTCCAGTCCACAACCAAGATTGCCAACGCCAGAAGTTCATGGCTTCAACAGGCCATGTTGCCACCGTCGCTGTGTAAGTCCATCCTGGAATGGGATTAAGGCGCCAAAATATTGAAACAAAAATGAAACTGCCAACAAGCCCCAATATTATAAGCAGAAAGTATGTTTTCGTATATTCTTTAACGTCTTCTTTAACCATTGAAGCCATCAGAAGCTGCTGGGTGACTCCTGAACCGCCGAGAAACAGAAACATTTCTTGTGGAAGGAACCATATGTCAAGCCCCCTGTATCCGCTATAGTAGATCATGGTTTCACGAAGATAGGGCACGCTTGCACCAAAGGTGACTCCTGCCGAATATGTCTGTAGAAGGGTCATTATGAATGAAATTCCCAAGGTAAAGAGGATTAGGACCCATATTGGGAAATTAGGAACAAGTATCATCGTCAAAACTATGGAGCACGATGCAGTTCCAATGAAAATTAGAAGTAGATTTCTGCCATTAAGCCACCATTCAGTAGGGCCTGTTCTGCTAAAGGATTGCCCTATGCCTTTAAAGGCTCTAATGACGGTTTTGTATCTGATGAGAAGCGGAATGATTGCTACCGCTAGTCCCCATCCTATGGCAAGGCTGTTCCAGAAATACAATGCTGACATGTTGGTTATCCATATCATTCCTCTTCCTGCAGCCCACTTACTTTCAGCTGGCCAAAGGTCATTAATTGTGATGTAGGGATTGCCGCCGAGATAGATTGCAACAGACATAATGAACATCGCTGCTGTGATGTCTAACGGGAGGATAAAACCGGAAACATATAACAGAAGGTTTGGCGAGATGCAGAATGAGGCCCCTGGTAGGGCGTTTTCTATGGCTGCTGTCAAATCAATTATTTGGTTTCGGGGAACAAATTCTTGGCCTCCGCCCATTATTGTATTAAATCCTGTTGTTGCAAAACCGTAAATTACTCCGCCTATTATGGCTAAGGCAATAAGCCTTATTTTGTCTAATTGCCTTTCTCCGAACGCTAACATGGTACGCGCGTCCCAAGATGCTAAGGGGAAGGCTAGCTTCTCTTCTCGAACGTAAAGGCTGTAGGCTAAGAGGCCTAATGCATAATTGGCTATGGCGGATAACAAAACAGGTATGAAAATGCTTACCAGTATAGGTAATGCCCATGCTATGTCAAAAAACGTACGGTTAAACATGACTCTTTCAGCGTCTACCCCGAGTGGAGAGAAGAAGGCTGGAACGGCTTGTTGAAGCCCAAACAATTTTGCTATTTCTGAGTTGGCAAAGTACTGGTTTCTTAATAGATACGCAAAGTAGTAACCTGTATTCATCAATCCGACTGATTCAACTATTCTGATTATGAAAATTTCTTTTGAGGTAAGCGGGACTCCCCATAGCCTTGTGAGCCCAATCCATAGAAGAACTATTGTCCAACTCATCATTCCACCCCAGAAAGCAAGTCCCCAAATGCCGTTGACAAGCCAGTTGTAAACGATGGCTGGCTGTATTACGAATATTATGAAGACGAAGGCAAGCATTGCACGCCAAGTTAAACCTTTACTGTATCGGTCTTCTTGCTTCATGCTCCTCCAATCCTCCACGTTTTCATTGCTCTATCAATATATTTTTGCTGTTCGCTAGGTCGAAGAGCTCTCCAAATTAGGAATTGTTTACGAATTATGTCGAGAAGCGACTTATTAGTGGTAATCCAAAGGCTTTCTAATCCGTTAATTCTTGTTATTAGGATCTCGAATCCATACTTGTCAGCTGCTACAGGCCGACTAATAACCTCAAAGTCTTGGATAATTCCAGCGTCAAAAGGCGAAAGCTGAAGCCTAACATTCAGGATTCTTTCGTTGCCTCTATGAAGTAGTTGAGATGCCCTTAAAAGCATAAATGGACCTGTCCGCTCAGTTGCAGAGGCTTCAAAAAACTCACTTAAGAAACCTAAAACGCCAATTGCTTCATTTGTTGTAGCGCTAAACGGTAAGCCTATGCTCCAAAGGTTACCTACAGGTTTACTTCCTATCCTCCATTTCCTTAAAAGTGATGGAGTAACTAGCTTTGACGCTTTCGTAACGGGGTAAACTGAGGACAACATTGTTGCTAGCATCATTATACCCATGACTATGATGACTACTCCAGAAGAAACGTTAGGTATCAAATCCTTGGGGAAAACATTCATGTTCCACATCAAAGCGGTTACGCTGGCACCAGTAAAGTAGCCCATAAAACTTCCGAGGAAGGCTAATGCTATGCTTTCAGTTACGAAGATGGCTCCAATATGGTGTGGCGATAATCCCACAGTGCTTAAGGTTCGAATCTCACGAATTCGCTCGTAAACAGCGCTGAGCATCATGGAAAGAAGGGTTAAAGACGAAAGAAATAGCGGAATAACCATGTTCTCCTCTCCTCTAAGCATATATATTGACCTTGTCGTAATCTGACGGGCATTACCTCTCCCTTGCGTTCCATATGAAACCACAAAGTTTTGTAATGTAAGAACCAAATCAAACGCTCTGTCCATCAATGCAGATTCGTCCACGGTCGTTGATTCCGTCTTTAAAGAAATAATGTTTGGTTGAATGTTCATGTAGTCCTTCGCAAACTCATATGGAACTATGATAACTGAAGATAAATCATAAGGAGAGTAAACTCCTGAACCAGCAACGAATGCCTGGGGAGGCAGAAGACTACTCTGGTCTAAATCTGTTGATAAAGCAGCGTTTCCCAAGTCGTTAGAGACAATGCACCATACCGTGACGTTAATTCCCCAAAGGTTAAGCTTGGTGCCACGTGTAACGTTTATGCCAAGGTCGCCGCTTAACTGTTGAGCAAGCCTGTCAGAAATGATTATTGCGTTTTTCATTCCAGGCTCAAAGGGTTCTCCAAGTCCAGGAATCCTTGCCCCCTCTAGAAGTCTTGACTCTTCAGGCGTTATTGCTAAAATAGCTCTCACAGCAGATGTTGTCGCTTTCCACGAAATAAACATGTTTTGTCCAGCTGGATATATCCACGCTCTGGGGTTACATTGAAATTCTGCTAACCCTTCTGAGACTATGTCCTGTACTGCTAAAAGATAACTTTCTGTGATCGTTCCCGAAATTGCATATGCAACATCCCTTCTGAAAATTATGCCAGT
>JAGTQS010000026.1:0-5093 GCA_018397055.1 Candidatus Bathyarchaeota archaeon
AGTTAAGGCGCTTGAATGCAAATACATTGTCAATTATTATGGTCCATGTGAATCTAAAGAACAAATTCTCCGTGACGCTGAAACTTATAATGAGATAGGAAAAAGGCTCTACGCAGAAGGACTACAATTTTGTTATCACAACCATTGCCAAGAGTTTGCAAAATTCGATGGAAAATACGGCTTAGACATCCTATTTGAAAACGCTGACCCGCGCTACTTAGCAGCAGAAATAGATGTGGCTTGGGTAACAATCGGAGGAGAAGATCCGGCAAAATTTATCCTAAAATACAAGAACCGGTGCCCGCTCATACACCTTAAAGACATAAACAAAAAGATCGTGACGAATACATTAAACGATCCAAGATTAAAAGGAATCTGGACTGAAGTTGGAACCGGAGTTGTAAACTTCAAATCAGTCTTGGCGGCTGCAGAAAAAGCAGGAGTTGAATGGGGAAGCGTCGAGCAGGATCAACCAAGCGGGCTTCCGCCAATGGAAAGCATCAAGGTCAGCATACAAAACCTAAAAAAATTAGGGGCAAAATAGTCATCAAGATAAATATTTTTAGTCAAACAAAAAACGACAAAAATTCATTGAAATCTCAGAGGTTTGGTCTGCGAAGATTATGGTCGGTGTTTTGTTCAAATAGGTGTGCGACTCGAAGGACAGTTTCTTCATCGAAAGGTTTTCCCATAATCTGCATCCCAACTGGTAAGTTGTTTTTGAAGCCGCAAGGAATAGACATTGCTGGATAACCCGTTATATTAGCTGGTACAGTTAACACGTCGCACATGTATAAAGTTAAGGGGTCATCTATCTTTTCACCTATGCCAAATGGTAGAACAGGCATGGTTGGACCAATTAAGACATCGAATTCTTTTAACGCTCTCTCAAAGTCTCTACGCAGAATGGTTCGAACTTTTAATGCTTTAAGATAATATTGATCATAATACCCAGCTGATAAGGCATAGGTTCCAAGTATTATGCGTCTTCTTACTTCTGCTCCGAATCCTTCTTTTCGGTTTTTCGCGTAGACTGTTGCCCAGTCCCCCTCATCTCTTTCTTGACGGAAACCAAAACGTAAGCCATCATACCGGGCAAGATTTGAACTGGCCTCTGACATTGCAATAATGTAGTAAGCAGCTAAAGCGTAACTTACGCTTGAAACGGAAACTTCATCATAAGTACAACCGAGGCTTTCAAGCTTCAAAATAGCTTCCCAAACCGTGTCTTTCACATCATCGTCAACTCCTTCACCGAAAAATTCGTGTGGTACACCAATTCTTAGTCCATTCACATCGTCCTCTTTAAGAAGAGAGACATAATCCTTTGATGAAAGGTTTGCAGAGGTGCTGTCTTTATCGTCGTGGCCGCTGATAATTGTTAGCAAAAGGGCACAATCCTCAACAGTTCTGGCAAATGGACCAATCTGCTCTAAACTATTAGCATAAGAAATAAGCCCATATCGGCTCACAAGACCGTAAGTAGGCTTAAGCCCCACAACCGAGCAATAACTAGCTGGACATCTAATGGACCCGCCAGTATCGGAACCTAGAGCTAAAGGCACATCTTCCGCAATAACTGCAGCAGCACTTCCACCAGATGAGCCGCCTGGCACTTTATTAAGGTCCCACGGGTTTCTTGTTGGCCCGAAGAAGCTAGTCTCTGTAGTTGAACCCATCGCGAACTCGTCCATGTTTGTCTTGCCCACAATGATGGCGCCTTCGCTGTTAAGTTTTCTTACAACAGTCGCGTCGTAAGGAGGAACATAATCCTTTAGCATTCGAGATGAACATGTTGTGCGAACACCGTTTGTGCAAATGACGTCTTTTATGGCTATTGGGATACCTGAAAGAATGCCTTGACCTTCCCGTTTTTTTACGAGCTTGTCGACTTCTCTTGCTTTTTCTAATGCTTGTTCTCTAAGCAGAGTAATAAAAGCGTGAATCTTGCCCTCAGTTTTATCTATTCTCTCAAATATTGATAATATGTATTCCTCACACGATAACTCTTGGTTCCTTATTAGCCAAGTAGCCTCCAAAGCTGATATTTGGTAATGTCTAGGCAATTCTTTCTTCCTCGACGAATTTTTATACTATTCTAGGTGATTTGAAGAACCCGTCTTCCTTTTTTGGAGCGTTCTTAAGCGTCTCATCCTGAGGTAAGGATTCGCCAACCTCATCTTGCCGTTCGACGTTTATTATGCCAAGTACATGATAGGTTGGAGGCACCTGTTCAGTGTCTACCTCATTAATTTTTTCAAAAAAATCGAGAATTCTATTAAATTGTTCTGTGAAAATCTTCTTCTCTTCTTCTGTAAGCTCAATGTGTGCCAACCAAGCTATGTGCTCAATTTCTTCACGAGTTATTTGGTTTTTTGTGTTTGACTTCATTCTTTGACCCCTATTGCCAACTTATGGTTTCATCAACCACTTCTCATTAGTCACAGATGAATTTAATAAATTTACATCTTACATAGTGTTCTGACCTAAAAAACTAGTCATCTTCCTCTGTTCTTTGAACCATGGAATTATTCGGCTGTTATATAACCATTTTTTCAGAGGAAGCTTTAGCCTTTTTCTAAGTTCATTCAAACCTTCTTCTAGAGATGAAAATTTCAGAGGCTCCTTTCGAAGGGCTTCTCGGCAGATTTCTCTGAATCTCCAAACACCAATTGGAATCCAGTCGGGATACACCTCCATAAATACGAGAACTCCTGCCTGTCTTCTTATACTTTGAAGGTACTCTAGAACTGGTAGTCTTGATGCGTAATAGGCTCCGGCAAGATTAGATGCGTATGTTTTTCGTCCCCAAACAAGCTCATAATCGATACTTGGAATTGAATCAGCTGATGTTAGCCACGCTTCTTGAGCCTCAAACATCCAAGATGATGGTAAAAGCAGGATCTGCACGTTGTTGCTGAATGCCATATGCCCAAAGATCATAAACTCGTTAATCCATGGATATCCCAAGATTTCATTCAAAATTTTTTTGCCCAATATGTCGTCAATGGCTGTTATGCTCCATTCGGTTGGAACAAGCCGTTTATACCTTATTGTACCTAACAATCCTATAGACAACATACGTGTAATCTGGCGTTGACTTATTTTCGCTTCATACAATGTTTTTATCCCGTCAACCGCTTTTAAATCAGTGTCAGAAACAACTTTTTCAATAGGCTTTGGGACCTTTGGATTTTCAGCTAAAACTGCGCGTATTACGGATGCAGATGGTCCAGAGGGCGGTTCTCGAGGGGTGAAAACAATATTTAGCTTGGGACGTTTATTAAACCATAGCTCTGCATCAACAGGTTTAGATGCCATTACGATTTCTTGAAAGGTGGAAAGAAGACGGTTTGGCGCTCTAGCATCTTTTACATCTATAAACCGTTTACCGCGAACCAGCGAAAATCTGTATCCGAGGATTTCATCCATTGTCTTATCAATCCACATCTCAGGAGCATCCATGATAGAAGAATCAACCGTAGGTAGTGGGGGAACAAGAGGTCCTGCATTAACCTTAGGGTAGTTCCAAGAACCAACGAAGACTGCGGGCGGTGAAGAACCAAAAATGTTTTCCTTACTAAGCCCTTTTTCAAGGTTCATCAGTGTTTTAGCCTTGGTAATAATCGGGCAAATCGATTTGCCACAAAGTCTTCGATACCCATGGCATAGAAAACAGAGGCTTCTAGAGCGTTCTTGCCTTGTAACTCTAAAGAGTTTTTCTTGAAACGGCATTTTACGTAACGTCCATCTCTGTAAGTTTACCTCTAGATTTTAGCATCTTCATAAATCAGATCCGCTGTTATACGAAATAAACTTGCTGTTCGTTTTTTTCACGTCTAGTATAATCAAAAATATTTCAAAGATCAACTTATCCGCAAAAATACCTGAGTTGTCGAGTACTTATTAAGACATATTAGGGTTGATAAAAAGTTGTAGGAAAGAGTCGCTAAGAGCTATGGTAAGTAGATGATGTTTCTATATCGAATTCTGATAAAAAATCTTATTTCCTGAAGACTAATTCTGCGCCGTTTATGAGTCCATACGGAACATGGATGTACGCATCAGTCCAATTATGTTCATCTGTAAAGGAGTATGGACCAACAAGATAGTTCAGCGGGAAGTAGGGAGTAGCCAACTTGTTATGCAGCGGACCAAAAGTGTTCCTTAACGAACTTATCACCTCTATTGTAAGCTCGTTCTTCCCCTTCTTTACAAAGTCTGTAATGTCAGCTTCCAAAGGACGCCAAAGAATGGGCACTTGTTTAGCATCATTCACCTTGATTAAGAACAAGGTTCCCTTAGCCTCAGGCAGCCGAACCAATATTTTTTCACCGTTTTTCGGTTTATTTTCAATATTAAACACAGTCTTGTAACGCATTGTCCCAGCATAGAACGAGTAACCTTGCTCACACCAATCTCCACTCTTCAGTATTTCAGGTTCATCGGCTAGAGCAAATTCTGTGTCGGAAAGTTTCTTTACTCCGAAATCGCCGACCAAATACATGTCTTCGATAGGAGTGTCGATGTCGAACATGCCTGAAAGTTCTATGATGTTTTCACCTGTTTGAACAGCTTTGGAGATGTCGATTTTTCCGAATTGTTTGTCCCAGTGCCAGTCCTCAACGTACGTAGAGAATACTTTACCATTAACCTTAAGATTCCATAACGAAGCCTTTTCGATAACTAAGAAAACTTTTTTGTCCTTAACCTCAGATTTGAACTTTGTCTGCAATTGCAGCATATATGCTTTTTGAGGCTTAATCTTTTTCCGAATTAAGGCCCATGGTTGAATGCCTATGTAGCTTCCAAGACCGGTTTCTTTCCAGATTTCATGACGGGCCTTCCACACAGGCATGTATTCAGTCCATTTCCCACCCTCTAGAGAGTACCTGCATGTGTCCAAAGTTAATGAGTTCAGATGCAAGCGGCTAAACATCCACTCGTCAGGAAGCTTCATTATTATCTCTTCAGTTTTTTTCGCCAATGGTAACTGCCCAGTTTCTGGTTTTTGCGTTGAGTCTATCACAAACGCGTGGCTTCCCACAGGATAGAACTCGGCTCTAATGATGGGACAATGCGTTACAAGACTG
>JAGTQS010000026.1:5166-8333 GCA_018397055.1 Candidatus Bathyarchaeota archaeon
TTGCTCTGTACTTGTTTGTTCGGCTCGTATTTGCCAAAAAGAGTATGTGCCTTTTTCCAACGACCCTGTGATGAACAAGTATATCGCCAATCTCGTTGCCTTTTTCGTCAACGACACTAATAGTTCTAGGCAAAACCTCGTCGAGGACTTGTGCAACATTCTCTTTTTGAGGTTCAACTTTGATTGCGTTGCTGTGTTCTATTATGGCAGTTATTTTTTTGTTGCATCTTAAGCATGAACAGCCATCGACCATGGTAGGTGTTTCGCCGATAAAAATTACCTTACCACCGGCGTCCATGAATTTCTTTAACAGCGAAACGGTTGTTCGAGCCCAAGTTAAAGATGGAGGAACGATGACGATTTTGTAATGTCCTTCCTTTATAATGAACTCTTTTCCTCTAACACGTCCATGGCGAGAGATGATAATTTCGTCGCCGTAATCAAAATCTCGATGCAACGAAAGCAAGTCGTCTTGAAGCCTAACTAGTGCATTATGGTATTTCCAAACTGGCGTTTCATGCCCTTCAGCAATGGCAGTAAAGTTTGCCCATGCGCTTCCAATAGGATGCAATAGAAGAATGTCCACACAGGATTTCCCTTGAGAACATAGATAGCCACCTCTGGAATGATAGTCGTTTATGAGCTTAAAGTAATTCCAATAAGGCTGATGGTAACTGAATGTCGGTGGCCAGTCTCTTTTTGCGTCGCCCTTCATCGTGTAAAGAGAGAGGTGTGGGCAAAAGAACGTAATTCCAAGGGCTAAGTGAAAGTCACCTATCCATTTCTGGTCCTCAAAAGTCATACATTGACCGCTGGTTCCAAAAATCTCTGAAAGAATCCTTGTCTTCCCGAACTGGTGTGCAACGCTTGAACATTGCTTGAGCGTTAAAGCGTTTCTAATGTTACGGCCAAGGTGGTCTATGCCTGGAAGCTGCATATATTCGTAATGCGGCATAGCTGCACCTATTACTCTTATTTGTGAACTAAGTGTGTCCTCCTCAAGGTAATGGCCAGTCATCATCAAACCATATTTCTCGCACCGTTTAGCATATGGGATTGTCCAAGCCTCAATGAAACGTAAGGTAACAGTTCTCCACAAGTCATGCCGTATTTTTTGACATCCTTCGCCATCATATATGACGAGTGGAAGTTTTTCTAGAATATCGTATTTATTATGTCTCAGAAAGTATTCAGCAAAGTTTTCAGTCCAAGGGCACACCTTACCTGCTGCATAATTAGGTTCATCAGTGAAAATCCCAGGCATGTATTCACCAAAGTCTTTACTAAACTTTTTCGCGTATGCATCATGAGTAACCTTCAAAAACTCCTCTGTCACCTCAGGATTAAGAAGGTCAACATAGCTTTCGCCGTTGTGCCAATTGTTTTTTGCTATCAAACAAACTTTGAATTTTATAATTTTCCCCTTACCTCTTAAATCACTTAGCTCACATATTCGCTTAAAGCTCTTCAAGGAAGTTGGCGAAGAAAACTCAATCTCATAAATTGCGAGTACAGATAGGTCTTTTAAGTCTTTTACCAGATCTTCTTTTTTTATCTCTTCGAAGTGAACGAACTTGCTTCGGTATTTGTCACCTTTTTCTGGCACGAACCCACCTGCGAATCCACTTGGCCACTTATCCTCATCATACAGCCAAGACTCAGTACCAACCTTTTTTCCAGTTTTCAAGCAGGCCCTTATACATTTCATCCATTCTTCTGAAAGATAAGCGGTTGCAAGTCCAACTCTAGAATGCATGAAATAGCCACCGAACCCTTTGTCTGCAAACTCCCGCACCTGCCAACTTAATTCTTCAGGACTCATAGCATCGTTCCATGACCAGAAAGGCAAAGGTCTATACGCCTTACTGGGATTTTTGAAATCCTTTACGTTCATAGAATATGCCTCGTATTTTGATAATTTTTTAGTTATACTATGGACGTGTTTTAACTTTTAACATTTTATATTTATTAAACAAGGAAAACGTGGTATTTGTTATATGAGCTAACAACAAACATTTACTAAGGTAAGAAGGCAATGCGGCTTCCGGTTTTTAATGTTGCTAAGTCAGCATTTTGTACTTGCCTACCTAAATTTAATATTAATCCATACCTTGGCAGATGTGCACATGGGTGCATTTACTGTTATGCAGTGAAATTTCCAAGTTTTAGAGGTTCAACAATTCCAAGGTTAAAGATGAAAGATGAGATCACTCAAATGGTGAAAACAACGAAGAGCCGGTGGCCAGTCATGTTAAGCGACTCAACCGACCCTTACCAACCGCTTGAGAAAGAATTTGAAATTACAAGAAGATGCCTAGAGGTTTTGACAGAAAAAGAGTTTCCTATTCTTATAGTCACCAAGTCTAATCTTGTAACGCGGGACATAGATTTGTTCAGAAAAACAAAAACTGTAGTCTCGATGACGATTACGACACTAAGAGAAGAAACAGCAAAAAAAATCGAGCCTCATGCACCATTACCAAATTCAAGATTTAAGGCTTTAGAACAAATTGCAAACCAGGGTATACCCATTGTTGTTAGAATTGATCCAATTATCCCCTTAGTGAATTGGAATATTGATGAACTTGAAAAGATTGTGTGCCGTTCAGCTGACATTGGAGTTAAGCAGATTATAGCCTCGACAATGAAATTGGTTAAGGGAGTTTCTGGATCATTAAAAAACGAGGATCCAACCTTTTTTAATGCATTACAGAATACCTACAGCGATGGCGAATGGATTTCTGGATACAAGTACCTTAATAGGGCGAAACGTTTCAAAATACTCAACGATCTAAAAAGCATTGTAACTAAACATGGGCTTAAATTTGCAACTTGCAGAGAAGGGTTCCCTCAACTTAACAACAATGTATGCGACGGCTCAGCCTATTGCAGAACGCCATTAGATAAATTTGTATAATGGAAAATCTAACATTGTTTTAGTTTTTGAGACATTTAATTTTAAGACGAAAGACAGTTTTCAGCGGAAAGTAAGAGTACCATATCTGTCTCTCCAGATTCGGCATAAACGAGAATCCCAATATCTCTAGTTTCATTTTTTCATTGATCTTGAAAGTGTTTGGTTCTGGAAATAGACCTCTTATCTAGGAAAGGTGTATTTTAAAAATACAGGTTGAACTAAATAATTTTATATAATGTTTCCTATTCGG
>JAGTQS010000026.1:8351-19276 GCA_018397055.1 Candidatus Bathyarchaeota archaeon
TCCAAAACTTTAACTGCGCGTCTCTTTTGCCTTTTTTTCTTTTCGCGCCGCATTCTTTTCTTTTTCCACTTGGCTCTCAATGTGTCCATCTTCTTAGGGCTTTCATCTATTCTCCAAGGTTTACTAGAGACAATCTAGCAAATCATCCTTGGCTTTTGAGAATCTCATATTTTTATCCTTTTAAACCTTTTGGATATCTTTTTAGCTCATTGGGAAAACTGAGATTAGATGCATTTATACTTAGCCTTTATAAACTTCGATCTGTTTTAGTGATGCGCAATTACCAGAAAACAGGTGGACAAGTCGTATGAAAGGCGCTTTGCTTTGTCTTCCATGCACAGTAAGAACAGCCTACGACATTGCAGTTAAGGCAACTTCAGACAAAGAGGTTCAGAGTAAACTTGTTTATGAAACTATTAAGTGGTTGGCTGATGACCCAAACGTGCTTAATGATACACCTGCAGCGTTTCACACTTATGTTCAAAGGTTAGCGAAAAAAATAACGGGTAATCCTGACCCGTTTAGGGAGTTAAAGAAGGCTTCAAACGAAATTGCGTTACGCGCAGTTAAAGTTTTGGAGAAGGAATGTGGACGTCTTGGGTTTAAAGATTCATTTAGGCTTGCAGCATTAGGCTCGATTTGTGGGAACACAATTGACTTTGAAGTTGAAGAACATAGATTTTCAATGAACGAGCTGGAGGCTTCACTTTGCGCATGTCTGAAGGGAGATTTGGCGATAGATGGCATGCCGAACCTTATTAAAGCACTTTCAAAGGCGAGAAAAGTTGTTTACTTGCTTGACAACGCTGGAGAAATCGTGTTCGACAAGTTTTTCATTGGAAGAATCATAGAGAATTTTCCAGTTAAGGTCATTGCAGTTGTTAAAGAAGGCCCAATTTTGAACGATGCGACGATGGAGGACGCTGGACAAGTTGGACTTAGAGAAGTTGCTGAAGTTATTACGACGGGAAATGACCATATAGGCTTTGATCTTGAAGAGTCGTCAGAAGAGTTATTAACTCACATCAGAACCGCAGACCTCGTAATTGCAAAAGGACAGGGAAACTACGAAAGCATCACCGAGGTTGAAAACGTTTTTCCTAAACCTATTGTATATATTTTAAGGGCAAAATGCTCATTGGTTGCAGACAAATTGGGAGTGCCAAGAAACGCAAATATCGTGAAAGTAATAAACTAAACATTGCGAATAAAGAATCCTTAGAATCCAAAAACCTTTTTCGCATTTTCAGTGGTTATTTGAGCTACTATTTCGTTTTTCTCCTTTTTCAGTTCAGCCACACAATAAAGCGCCTTTAGAACGTGACTGGGTTCTGAGGATTCACCTTGATACATCACAGGCGAATCGGTTTCCAGCAGGATTCTATCTAAAGGCGTATTTTCGATTATAGATTTATGCTCTTTACTATAGGACAGTGCTGGGGTTGCTGAAACATAGTAACCTTTGTCTAATAGTTTTTTTAAATCCTTCAAGGACCCGGTGAACCAGTGGAAAACAGCTTTTTCAACACCAATCTCAATTGCTATGTCGACGCAATCCGTCCACGCTCCCCTGCTATGAATCGACACTGGCTTCTTATGCTTCTTTACAACTTCGAGAAGCCTTCTGAACGTTTCTCTCTGCAAATTCTTTTTCTGTTCATCCTTTCTGACTGTTTTATACCAGTAATCCAAACCAATTTCGCCAACCGCTATGATTTTGCTAATGTTTTCTTCAATAAACTCTAGGTCTGCATCAACCCGCTGCTCATCTATCCAGCTGGGATGGATGCCTAAGGCTGGGTAGATTTTGAGGCTTAGCCTTGCATGCTTAGAACTTTCGTTTAATGCCCACTGGTTCGATTTCCGATCTACGCCCATCGTAATAATCTTTGTGACTCCAGCTTGCTCAGCTCTAGTCAAAGCCTCGTCTAATGGTTCAATGTCCTCAAGGTGCGCATGTGTATCTATGAGTTTCATCATAATACCTCTTCTTAGCTAATGTAGAAACAACATCGATAACAATCTTAGGTAATAAACCTTTTAACCCATTTCTTTATTTATGTATGTTTGGTGATTTACCTTATGACCGGAAATGTTGGAATAGCTGTGGTTGGAGCTGGATTCGTGGGTGGACAGGCTCATGTTCCAGCTTTCAGAAAGATACTTGGCGCTGAACTTGTTGTCATCTGCGACAAAATAGAGGCAAGGGTAAAGCCGCTCTCTGAAAAATATAATGTTAAATATTGCCTCGATTACGAAGAGGTTTTGAAAGATCCCCGTGTCGAAGCTGTTGTTTTGGCTGTGCCTACACCTTTCCATTTTGACTTGGCGATGAAAGCTATTGAAAAAGGTAAACACGTCCTGTGCGAAATGCCTTTAGCACCTACGATTGAGCAAATCCGAAAGATGAAGGAGGAAGCCGAAAATAGTAAGGTTCTCTTGTTACCTGATTTAAACTACAGGTTCGCTCCGATATACGTGAAGACAAAGGAAATGATACAGGAAGGCGTTATTGGAAACCCTATTGCAGTACACTACAGGGAGTTCATCCCAGCTGCTGCCTTAGTGGAACAATGGCCAGCTGGCTCTTGGGCTTGGGACATAAAAAGAAGCGGAGGGTACCCTGATTTCACGCTTTCAGTGTGGGCAATTGACATGTTAAGGTGGCTTTTCGCGGACGAGATAGTTGATGTCGAGTGGATGTCAAACTATACTCCGCTTAAACAGTTCGGAGGAGTTCTAGGCTATAACACAATGGGCTTAATCAAATTTGAGAAAGGAATTGCTGGCTCTTTACATTACGGCGCGACTGTTAACCAGCTGGCAAGTACAAGCAGACTGGAAGTTTACGGAGACAACACTAATGTTCTACACGCAGTTTGGAACAATAAAATAGTTCTTTTCGGATCTGACCCTGAACCCAAAGAAATCCCGGTTGAGGCAAAGGGTACACGAATGTGGGGGCATTACCAAATAGACAATCACTTCGTTGAGTGTATCCAGCAAAATAAAAAGCCTTTGTTAACAGTTGAAGATGCCATCCGAACTCAGGAAATCGCACAAAAGATGGTGAAAAATCTGAAATGAGTGATGCCTTGAGAATAGGCATCTTAAAGCTCGGATGCATTGGAACTTTGCCTCTTATTGAATTTTTGTTAGATGAAAGGGCTGAAAGAACAGACATCAATATAAAAGTCTCAGGTTCAGGAGCTAAATTAGAACTAAACCAGTGTATAGAAGCTACGAAAGTCTTACTGGAGAAGAAGCCCAGCTTAGTAATTCTTATTGGTCCAGCACAGGCGTCTCAGGGACCGACTGAAGCACGCAAGATGCTGGCTGCAGCAAAGATGCCAATAGTGGTGATATCCGACAGCCCAGCAAAGAAGATTGCCAAAGAATTGGAAGAGTCTGGGTTCGGATACATTATCGTTGAAGCTGACTCAATGATTGGTGCTCGAAGAGAGTTTCTTGACCCAGCAGAAATGGCGATATATAATTCTGACATGATAAAAGTTCTAGCAGTTACGGGCTCTTACAATCTTATTGTAGATGCTTTGGATAAGATAATTGAATTTATTAAGTCAGGTAAAAAGCCAGAGATGCCAAGAATAATTGTGGACGGCACAAAGGCTGTTGAAGCTGCTGGATTCTCTAATCCATATGCTAAGGCTAAGGCGTTTGCTGCTTACGAAATGGCATGTCAAGCGTCAAAGCTGACAACAGAGGCTTGCTTTAGGGTTCAAGACCCAAACATATATGTTCCTATGGTTGCGACAGCGCATGAAATTGTAAGGTCAGCTGCTAAACTTGCTGATGAAGCGCGAGAAATTGAGAAAAGATGCGACACAGTTTTTCGTAAACCGCACTTTAAAGACGGGGCAGCAGGAACAAAAAAGGCACTGATGGAGAAGCCGAAAAAAGGCGCATGAGTTCTCTGCGTCAACAGTTCCTATCACTGTTATTTTCTCCTTAATGTTTATCTATGAGTTGATTGTTTTTTCAGAGGAGTACTGGAGGTTCCATGATGCCTGCAATTGAAGTTGGAAGAGTTTGCGTCAAAAAAATGGGCAGAGAAGCTGGCAAAAGGTGTGTAATAATAGACGTTATCGACAAAAACTTCGTTCTAGTAACCGGACCTAAATCCGTAACAGGAGTGAAACGTAGACGGGTCAATGTAAACCATTTAGATATAACTGAAGAAATGGTTAAAATCAAGCGTGGAGCGTCCGACGAAGAGGTTGCTCAAGCTCTCGGGGTGCCACTAAAACCTGAGAAACCTGAAAAAACAGAAGAATCCGTGAAGCTTGAGAAAAAGGAAGAACCTAAAAAAGCCAGAAGGAAAAAGTCCGAGTAGGCAGAAACAATCCTCAATCCTTTTTAATCTCTTAATCATCTCATTCTGTTAGAGGAAATAGAGATGCCCAGCATTCCCGCTCCTTGGACAATAAAAAGAGAGCTGCAGACCAAGTCGGAGGCGGAAACAGACCCTGAGTGTGGGTATAAGCCTGAGGAAAGGCCGTTTCCAGACATGCTTAGGTTCGGGATTATCAACTTGGATAAACCTCCTGGTCCCTCAAGCCACGAGGTTGCAGCTTGGGTTAGACGCATCCTAGGCGTTAAGCAGGCTGGTCACGGCGGAACCTTAGAGACATAGGCACACGGTCTAGTCAAGGACATCCCAAAGTGACCGGCGTATTACCAGTGGCTCTTGAAGACGCAACGAAGGTTGTTCACGCCCTTTTGGATTCTGGAAAAGAATATGTTTGCGTTATGAAACTTCACAAGGAGCTGCCTGAAAACAAAATAAGGGAAACTCTGGGTTTGTTTCAAGGAAAAATTTTTCAGAGACCGCCTGTTCGAGCGTCAGTTAAAAGGCAGGTTCGGGTTCGCAAAATCTACTATCTCGACGTTCTTGAGGTTGATGGGAGAAATGTTCTTTTCAAGGTTGGCTGCGAAGCTGGAACTTACATTCGGAAGCTCTGCCATGACGTAGGAGAAATTTTAGGTTGCGGAGCACACATGTACGAGCTGAGAAGAACGAGGTCAGGACCGTTCACTGAAACAAGTGGCATCGTCACTTTGCACGACATAGCCTACATACATAGCAAGTGGCAAGAAACCGAAGACTCAGCAATTCTCAAAAAATTTATTCAGCCTATGGAGAGAGCCCTCGAACTTTTTCCCAAAATTTATGTCAGAGACTCAGCTGTTGACGCCTTGTGTCACGGAGCTCACCTAACAGCGCCAGGAGTCGTGATGCTGGAAACAGGCATAGAGGCTGGAAGCAAAGTATGTATTTTGACGTTGAAAGGCGAAGCAGTAGCCATGGCAACAGCTACAGCCACGACTCAGGAAATTCTTAGGAAAAACCACGGTATAGTTGCCAGAAACGACAGGGTTCTCATGCCAAGGGGAACATACCCGAAGCTTTGGCGCTCAAAACGGCAAAGCTCATAATTCTGTGAAAGATTAAATAGCCCTATCATCAAAAACAATCAAGGTACCCACCGAAAAGCCGGGGTCTCCTAGAGCCAAACAAAAAGGCGGGAAACCAGGTATGGAGCAGATATTCCAAAAAAGGCTAGCTTAAGCCTGGAGACTGCCATTAAAAACGGCGCAAAAGCCAAACAGTCTGTGGCCCACGTGGCCGCGTGGGTTCAAATCCCACCCCCGGCGCTAAAAAATTTGTTGTATTTTTTTCTTTTTTCTATTATGGGCTGAAATTGCATCTTTTTTAGAATTTAAAGTTCGCCAGAAAAATGTTGCTTATAAGAACTGGGTGTATCACGGTTTATTATCATTTGTCTTTGACTTAGAAAATGTATCAGCTATTTTTATAGCCCAATTTCGTGTTTTTTCTATTTCGCCGTCTTTTAGATGGATTTCTGCTATTTTTCCTTCAACGTAAGTAACTAGAGGTGGCATAATCGTTTTGAAGCCAAGGTTTTCCAGCCTTTTATGTATCCCTTTCGCTGCATTTCCCGAGAATCTGCTTTGTATCTGTGTGTCAAATGCTGCTGCCAGTTTACCAGAAACCTTGTCTTTTGCTACTTCATCTAGAAACTTCATAATAGGCTTTGTGGGTCTAAATGCATGTGTGGGTCCTCCAGCTAAGACACAATCATAGTTTCTAATGTTTGCAGCGTTGGCTTCTTTGACAAATATGCAGTCGACACTGAATCCTCTTTCTTTAAGAACGTTGCTGATTGCTTTCGCAACTTTTTCTGTGTTTCTATTCATTGACTGTGAATCGTAAACAATAAGAACCTTCACAAGTTTATCCTCAACTGTGAATGTCTGCTGAAACTATTGAACCTTTCGTATGTCAGAATATTTTCAATACTTAATTGTTTTCTTTAAAGACGAAGTCAACGTCATCGAATAGTGAAACCTCGTGACTTTGTCTAGTACTTTTGCCAGATACTTTTAATGTTGCTTCAAAGTTATGGGTATTCGTAAATTTTGGCTATGCAAACGCTTGGCTCGTTTCTCATGTAGATGATTTTTCCACTCAACGACTCGTCGCCGTTAAGTCTTCGTCCAGCTACCCATTTGCCCTTTTCAAATCTGCCCTCGTCAAGTGTAAGAATCTCAACGTTTTTTGTTTCTTTAGGCTTCGACGCAAAGGTAACTGTGAACCCTAAACCTGCTACTATGTACTCGTCGTCTCGTGTTGCGATAATAATGCCTGATGCCGGAACTTTACCTTTTTCAAATGGCTTAGTGAAGTGTACTTGCAGCTGGTAGCGACCTAACTCGCATTCGAATCCTCTTAGTTCTCTGCCTGTATAAGCGCTGTATCCCACATTAACCAACGAATCGTCAGTGAACCCAATCATCCTCCCTGTGCCTTGATACTTCGTTATGATAGGCATCATTTCTGAAAGCAGCCTGTAACTTGCGGTTAACGGGTGAGGCTCAACCACTGAGTCAATGGCGAATGGCGAAAAACATAAAGCATCATGCTGACCAACAGCATAGAAAACGTTTCCCGCAGCTTGTTCATCAGACCTTGCTTCAGGAATCATCAACGGGTTTCCAGAATGCCTAAACTCGCAGCAGACTCTTCGGAAATCCTCAACATAAATGTCAGGAGCTAAAAAGTCGATGTTAGGAGCTGCAACACGCCAAATGTCCATCATTCGCGCTACAGGCCCACCGCTTGGGTAGCTGCCAGGCAATTGACCTTCGTATTGTGGTCCAAGCCAAGCGTTAACATACATAGGAATCGGATACTCCGCTTTTCCAGCCTTAGCTACACTGTTAATGTAACGTGCAAAGTGCCAAGCCATGAAAACCTCGTCTGCAGCTTCGCCAAAAACTTCCTTCCAAGTACCAGCGGTTTTGCTTCCAGCTTTTTTCCATGCGTTTTGAAGATACGAAGTGAGACAATTAGCGTGTTCCCGAATATAGTCTGTCAAGGTGGTCGGCACATCTTGAGCAAAAGCTCTTTCAGCTAGTTCGCAACGGTCACGTGTAGTTCTAAGGATGCCTACCTCGTTTTCAACTTGCAACATGAGAACTGTATGCTCTTGACCGTCGACTTCACAGATGTGCCGCATCAACGCAGCAAAGGCATGAGCGTCAGCTTCGCAGGCAGCCCTACTGAAACATGTTACAGCATCAGTATTCTTACCTTGGCTTGTTTGGGCTCTTGGAAAACGTTCAAGGTTGGTTTTAACCCATGGTGGTGCATATGATGAACTAGCGTTCTTCCATGTTCCGAACCATAAAAAGACAAGCTTTAAGTTGTGTTTACGTGCCCCCTCAATGAGTCCGTCGACAAGCGTAAAATCAAGCTTTCCTTCTACGGGTTCGACGAGCTCCCAAGAAACAGGTGCAAGAACAGTATTAAGCCCAAGCGAAACAAGACGTGGCCATATTGACTCCATATAGGCAAGGCTTGAGGAGCTAGAGTTGTGAAGTTCTCCGCCAAGCATAATGAAGGGTTCACCATCTACAAACAGCTGCGTAGTATCGCCTTTTTTATGTAGATGCGGAATTTTATTGCTCAAACTTTCATTCATTTTACTCTATTCTCCAAATATTTTAAGAAAACAATACTTTATTTGACCGATTGGATCAAATATGTTCTTTTTGCCTAAAAAGACTACTGAAGTTCTTTTGATGATTGCCACTATGTATCAACCCATAATTCAGTTGACCGTGAACAGGTTAAACACTATTTTTCCCCGCTTAATCACTCCTACTGTCTCAAGTTTCTGTTTGCCAATTCTACCTTCACCCTTTGTATCAAAAAACGGAAATTTCCCTTTCATGTCCTTTAATATGGTGATATCTGCAAAAGCGCCTTCCTTCAGGGTGCCAAGATGGTCTTGTTTGCCTAGAATTTTTGCCGGTTTAAAAGTGCTTGCCTCAATTACCTCTTCAAGCGTCATACCTAACAACATGAGTTTCGACATAGTTGTAGGCATGTCATAAACAGGTCCATTTATACTTCCAATATGGAGATCAGTGCTTATCGTGTCAGGCTTTATCCCTTGACTTAGCCCAGATTCAGCAACTTTCCAATCGAAGCTTCCAGCACCATGCCCAAGGTCAAGCATGACCCCTCGTTTTAAAGCCTCATAAAACTCCGGTTGAACCTTGCCATCAACAGTTAATAAACCATCATTTTGTTCCATTCTCAATCCATGGTAGAGATGCGTTATAATGTCGCCATTCTTCAAATATTTCAGGCATATGGGTTGATGGTGGTTCTCAGCCATAACAATGCAGTTAGATGAATCTGCGGCTCTTCTGGCAAGAGCCAATCCCTTTAGGCTGTGGTGAGCCCACTTTATACCAAGTATGATGTCCCTGTTTTGGTGTATAACCTCACAAGTGCCTTCGACGTCAATGAACAACTCATCTTGCCCCGTAATAAGTTCAGGCCACTTCTGATTTGCCCGAGCAAACTCTACCATGCCGAGGGATTCTATGTTTAAAAGTGCAAAAATTCCAGTTTTTGACTTTTCAATCACGTATTTTCTGAACCCCATAAAGTTAAGTTCGCCCGTTGAACCTGCGTCCAAAACGGTAGTGGACCCCTTTAACAGACACGCAGTTTCAGGATCGATGGCAAGGTGCATCAAATTTGCATTACAGTGAACGTGAAGGTCAATAAGGCCAGGTGTTACAACCATTCCAGAAGCATTCAAGACATGCCTAGCTGCACTAGCGTTTATGCACCTTCGCAACTCAACAATTCTACCATGAGCCATTGCAATATCCTTTTGTTCATGTATCCCCTGAGATGGATCAACCACAACTCCGTTTTTAACAATAACGTCAAACACAATGTCCACCTTACTAAAGATATTTATTGAAAAGCGTGTTTGTCCTCAATGCTTGGTTGTTTTGATAATCTCTTTGATTCGTTTGACAATAATTTCTTCTTCGCCTTCTTGAAGACACTGCGGATTAAGCGTTATTTGATTGCCTGATTGGGGTGCATAGACTGATGGGTTTCCATTTCTTAGACGTTCATTGATCTCAGCTGCTGTTATGCCTAAATTAGCTTCATCAAAAATTAGTCGAACTTGCGGCCATCCTTGAGCGGAATATTCATGTTTCTTTGGGTCTGGAACAAGTTTCTCTGCTTTAATATTCTTTAATGAAAGTTCATTGACAAAATATTCAGCAATTTTTTCCCATTTTTCCTGCCGGGCCCTCACAGCCTCTGGGGTATAATGCTGCAACGCAACTATTAGCCCTACGATTTGTTCCTTACTTACTTTCATAGGTCTACCCATATAGTGATGAGGTGACCCGTGAGCTGCAATTGCTTCAATAAGGTCTGCTCTACCAATAATGAACCCCGTGTCGTTTGGTCCTCGAATGTCTTTTCCTCCGCTGAACGCAACCAAGTCGGCGCCTGTTGCTACGATGTTACGGAGGTTTTCGTACGGAGGAAGCTCTGCAGCTGCGTCCACAATGACAGGTATATTGTGTTTCTTACCGATTTCTACAACTTTTTTCAGAGACTCTATGTCGCATCCTTTTTTTGATGTGAAAAACACGAATGCGATTGCCACGGTATTTTCCGTTATAGCTTGTTCAACGTCGAGGAACGTGTAGCCATCCTTTGTTCCAACCTTAACCAGTTTAGCGCATGGAATGGCTAAGTTACGTGAATAAGTGGTGTCTTGGACAAGAGGTAAAATTACCTCGTTTTTGAAACCATGTACGTAAGGAATTTGAGCCATCTTTTCAGGGTCTTTACCAGTCATGCATGCTGCAACTGCAAGAACTAAAGCAGCTGCTGCTCCAGATGTCACATAGGCGGCTTCAGCTCCTGTTTTTTGAGCTATGAATTTTCCTGCCTGTTTTTGGAGTTCTTCCATGTCAACAAACGCCTTAGCAGCTTCGTCCATGGCTTTAATGACCTCAGGAAGCATTATTGATCCTCCGAGGCTTGTGATGGTTCCCCAAGCGTTGATGACCGTCTTTACGCCTAGCTTTTTGTAAATGCTCATCGGGTTTTGCACCTTGACGACTACTTCTCTCTTTTGTAAGCTACGGCATCTATCTCAATCATGCAGTTTTCATCAGGTCTTGGCAGCTTAGAAACTTGAACGCATGTTCGGGCTGGGGGAGATTTGAAGTAAGAACTATAGACTTCATTCATCTCCGAATAATGGTTCATGTCAGTTAGGTATACAGTGCACTTTAGAACGTCATCTAAGCTGCAGCCTGCTTCCTCAAGAACTGCCTTCATGTTTTCCATTACTGTTTTTGTTTGCTCCTTGATTCCGCCGTTAACCTGTTTGCCAGTCTTCGGATCATGTGGACCTATGCCTGAAACAAAAACGAGGTTGTTCCAAACCGTTGCCTTTGACAGCACTTTTCCTTGACCAATTGTTAATTTTTTATCTTTCGACAATCCAGATCACCGTCTAATCATATGCCCAGACAACGCTTTA
>JAGTQS010000027.1:0-12660 GCA_018397055.1 Candidatus Bathyarchaeota archaeon
TTCTGATTTTTTGGCTATCTTGGAGGTGTATTAGTCTTAGCCATTTCTTCTCGCTTTTCCACTCATTTATGCGTGTTCGATCAAGTATGCCTCGTCCAGCAATACGTATGTCTTCAGCGTTTTCGGCATGGATGAGTCCTTCAACAATCGCGCCTTCATCAATGTAGACTGTTTGCCCACTTTCTACGTGTATGTTGCCAGCTTCATGAACCTTGTTTGGCTCAAAATAAATAATGTCTGGATCATTCTTGTCTGGGACACTTTCTTCTGGCGGATTGGCAAAAAGGAAAAGTGGGCGGGTAGCAGGGTCGCGGTTTAATTCAACACTTATTCGGCATGGCTGGTTCAATGAGAATTTTACTTCATTGAATTGAAATGATGGTTTTATGTTCAGGCTAAAAGGGCGTATGTCAACCCACTTTATGTCGCGGTTGGTTTTAATTGTTATTGCACATTCGTCTTCAAAGGTGAATGAGGCAATTGATGCAACTGGAACATCATAGACGGGTATTTCTTTACCGTCTTTTTTGACCTTAAATGTTTCAGACGGCTTAACACAGCTCACCTTTTTCAACCTCTTACTAAAGTTTGGCAAATTTTTGGCTTTTGCCCATTTCTTTAAAGTATTTTACCAAAATAATGTTAATTTTTCATATTTGGAACTCCATTTTTTGCGTTTTTAATGCTTCCGAAATGAAAATTTGCCAAAGTTTAGCTCTTATACTCTTTTTGGGTTACTTCTAGTTATTTTTAACTGATACTTTGAATTTTTGATCAGCCGAAGGACACGATTAAGCTGTTGCCCTATTGAATAGTTGCGATTTTAGTTTCTCTATGGCGTTTTTTGCCCAGTTGGGATCCTCAAGAAGCGTTCTGCCGATCGCAACAAGATCTGCTTTTCCTTTCTTTATGATACTATCCGCATATTCAATATCTTTGATTCCGCTAACACCAATTACAGGAATCTTCACAACTTTTTTAATTTCTTTTGCGTATGGAACAAAATATCCTTGTGTATTTTGGAGTGGTTCTGGGCTTGCTCCGCAAAAGCCTCCTGAAACGTGAATTGTGTCGACGCCTGCTTCTTCCATTTTGACTGCGAATTTTTTAGAATCCTCAATTTTAATGCCTTTTGGGATAAGGTCAACTGCGCCTAGTCTGTAAGATAGGATTTTACGACCAAGTTTTTGTCTAACGCTTTTGATTACTTCTAATGGAAATCGCATACGGTTCTCTAGTGAGCCGCCATAAATGTCATTGCGTCTGTTGGTGAGTGGTGAGAAAAACTGGTTCAATAGAAAGCCATGACAGCCATGAAGCTCTACACCATCAAAATCTGCTTTTACAGCTCTTTCCGTAGCTGAGGCGAAGGCTTTTTCTAGGTTGTTGATTTCATCTACTTTTAATTCTCTTGCTCCGTTCAGTGGTGAAGGGGCAACGGGTTGCGTTCCAGTTATTTGCGGATTTGTTGATTTTCCAGCATGATTTATTTGGATAATGGTAGATGCCCCTGTTTTATGGATGTTTTGTGCAAGATTTTTTAGTCCTTGAATTAAGTTGTCGTTGTGTATACCTAGTTGGTTTGAACTTAGTTTTCCTTCAATTGTTACGTAACTGTGTTCGATGATGACTAATCCTAATGCCTCTGACCTTTGAATATAGTGTTTAATCAGTTCTTCAGTTACAACCCCCTCATTAGTAGCAAGACCTACACTCATAGGTGGCATCACAAGCCGATTTCTAAGGGTCACATCTCGTATCGTTATAGGATTAAGAATTCCAGCCATTTAGGTCATCTTCTTTTTTAGATAATTAGTGGTGTCAACATTTCATATAATGTTTTATTGTAATTAACACGTTTTTCATTAGGGTCGAAAAACGGTTGCGCATTAGACGATTTATCTAAAATCTATACAATTACATAGAAATGTCATGAGCACGAATTTTTTTTTCCGTGGTTCATATTTTTTAAAAAATATGTACTTGCTATTTTCTTAGCTTAGTGGTTGGTTAAGTTCAGGGATTTTTCTTAGTGATGCGACTAATGGTGCTCCTAATAGGGATAACACGATCAGAACGAGTATGTCTTCGATGAATGAGTCTGCGGCTCCTAGGATAAATGCCGAGTACACTATTTCTTCGGTCCATCCTAATATCGTGTAGAAGTCTAGGGGAACGAGGAGGAAAATTCTTGTTAACGCGTCAGTTACGGTTCCGATGAACCCAATTAAGGGAACCATCAGGGGCAATAGGCGGTTGTCTTCTTGGGAAAGTTTGCCGCACAGTAGCGCCACTGGAACCGCAAGTACCAGTGCGACTAGTATGTCCATGATTGCCCATAGTGGAAGCTGGCGTCCAAGCGGGTGGATGAAGTAGGCTCCCAGCATTAAGCCGTAGATTGCGAGGACGGGCTGCCACTGTTTCTTTATTAGAAATCCGCATGTCATGACGCCTACGGGTTCAGCGATGATGCCGAACATCCATAGGTCAGTGGGTTTGGCGACCCGTGCGGCTAGGCTTCCAAGAAGGGCGGAGGCGAAACCTATGTATGGTCCTAGGATTACGCCTTCGATGGGTTCTAAGTATATGCTCCAGCTTCGCCATAGGTCAACTGACCACAGGTATAGTACGGCGTGTAAAGAGGCGAAGACGCTTATGACTGCGACTGTTTTTGATGAAACCTTCATTTCTAAGGTCGTAAGCTATCTTTAGGTCATGGGATAAATCGTTTTCGCTTATAATGTGTGCAGCTTACGTTGTTTATGTAAAAGCCAGAGTTTCTTTTTTGTTTCAGCGGACTGCCTGTTTTTCAATGTTTCTTTTGGTTTTTGATTTGAACAGAATAGATGTGCTCTAAGTTGATGAGGGGGGAGGATATATATAGTCGGGTCAGCTTTCTTGACCATCCGCCCTGTTTCGTGGTTGTTCCGTGCACCTGGAAATTTTTTTTCTTTATATAGGCTCTGTGAAAACAATGTGGAACTGTGGATTAGAATAGTTGGCTTGATTTTTTCGTCGTTTTTTGTTTAGAAAATCTGTTGGTTTCTATTTGGGTTTGTTTTTTTATCGTGGGCGTAGTTGTGTTCCGCGCAACTAACACTCAGCATCATCGCAGAGAGCGGGCACGCCCTTCTCAGCTAAGCTCTCTCTAACGCGGCTTTCTGACGCCCACGCCCACCGTGTCCCGCTTCTGGGTAAACTCTTCTTCACTGAAGGATGAGGATTCATCCGTCTTTGTTGAGTCCGTCTAGGCGGGCTCATGTTGAGTCTGGTGGGATTGGATCAGCTCATGTCATCGCTAATTAGAAAAGTGAAATGGTTTTCAAATAAGCATTTCTTTCTTGATTTTTCATTCAAGTTTAGGGCTTAGAAAAAATGTGTTGCCTAACTTTATTGATGTTTATTTCGAAGGCTGCAGCTGGGTTTTCAAGACCCCAGTTTTGTAGCACTTGTGGGTGGATTTCGCCGATGATTCCGATTTCTTTTTCTCCGATGATTATTTTTCCAGCTCTTCCTTGAATGAAGCTTTCGTGGCTCTCTTCTCTTAACGAATATGGAGCTCCAAGATTTGTAAGTAAGGCGTCTAGAAACGATTTTGCCTCGGTGAAGCTTGCGTTTGCGTGGATTGTTACGCAGGCTAAAGTTTCGATGTCGTCCGTCTTGTTTTCTTTTTGCTCGTTGTGAACTACGCAGTGTCCTACTTCGAAAACCTTCTGCGGGTAATCCACATGGGTGTTGTGGCTTAAAAATTCCATGAGGCTTGGAAGAAGCCAGTTTCTAAGGCAAGTCATGGAAGATAACCTTGGGTTGGCAATCTCTACGACTCTTTGTGACTTAACATTCATCTTTGTAAACAAAGTCTCAGGGGAAGACATGATGAACGTTAGAATCTCCTGAAAGCCAAGTCCAACCATCAACTCTCTTACGACGTCTCTGAATTCAGCCTCATTTGACAAGCCTCCAATTGTTAGCTGCCTTGGCCATTGCTGCTGGATTTTATTATAGTTGTATGCTATGGCGATGTCTTCAACGATGTCTATGGGGTGAAGAACGTCAACACGGTAACATGGAACCTTCACGACCAAACTGTTCTTAGACGCCTTCATAACACCGTATCGAGCCTTGCCTAAAAGTTCCCTAATTTCTTTCAGGGTAAACTGTATTCCAATAACCTTCATAACGTAGTCTAAACCAAGTTCAAAGGTTTCTCCCTTCAAGTTGGGAGTTGTCATGCTTCTGATGTTTCCGTACGGATACTGGATTTTCGCTGAATAAATTTTTCCGCCGCGGTCAGCTAACGCAAGCGTAACGTTCGTCAAGGTATTCTGAACTGTCTCAACAGATGTGCCTGTAACCTCAACAAGCACGTTTTCCGTACTAGGCGTGACGTGCCCCAAATCGTTAGAATTAATTATTGGCGGAAAAGAGAGAACATTGTTCGCCGAGTCCATGAAAATTGGCCACACAGGAAAGCGCTGAACAATGTGCCCGTACTCAATTCCTTTAGGGTGCTTTTTCAATATTTCCCTCAAAGTCAGTTTTTCGTCGAAATCAAGTGGAACAAAGCTTACTTCATCTGGTTTCGCAACTCCGTACCTAAGTGGGGGGCTGATTAAATCGTAGTCATACAGCCCAATAGATGTTCTTCTCCTGTTTCTCCCATACGTTTGATCCATTTTGTCTTGGAAATGCATCATTTGGCGAATAGCAGTGTCAGTAAGCCTTACTCCTTTAACCACGGAGCACGCAATGTAGGGACGAATCTTCTTCAGCTTCGAGTCCACCTGAACTGTAACGCCTGATCTTCCTTCGACGTGATAGTCCTTGAATCCTCTTTCAAGTCCCAAATATCCACGTAAGGCTCTGGCTATTCCCTCTACGCTCCATATGTCGGCGCGATTGCTGTCTTTGAGTTCTATTCGGATTTCGTTTGACTCGATGCCTTTTGCTTCGCCTTTGATGTACGATAGTACCTCGTTTAGTTTCTCTTCCTCTCGAGGCAACTGTGTGCCAAGCAGCAACTCTAAGTCTTCTAGGTCAACCTCAACCGTCGGCATTAAACCATCTCCACGCGTCTCAGCCAATCAAGGTTTTGCGAAAAAAGGTAGCGGATGTCGTCTATTTCCGCCTTCATCATGAACAATCTGTCAACACCAAGCCCCCAAGCTAGCACAGGCACATCTATACCTAAAGGAAGCGTAAGTTCTGGGCGAAAAATTCCTGAGCCACCAAACTCCATCCACCCGTACCCCTTCTTATAGGCAACAAGTTCAACGCTTGGTTCGGTGAACGGAAAATAGTCTGGGCGATACTTGACCTTATCTGCGCCGGCGACGTCCTTTGCGAATTTTTCCAAAACGCCAAGCAAGTTAACGAGCGTAAGGTCCTCACCAAGAATTATGCCCTCGACTTGGTTGAACTCCGTAAGATGGGTTTTGTCAATTACGTCTGGACGGAAACACCGAGCTATCGCGAAATATTTACCTGGCACCTCAAGGTCTTCCCTAATCAGCATTCTCGCACTAGCAGCGGTTGTTTGGCTACGCAACATCAAACGTGCAGCTTCAAGCGTTGAGAAAGCGTAACCCCAACCTTTTGAACCGGTTTTCCACCCGTTTTCATGCGTTTTTTTAACCTTTTCTAAGAAATGTTGATACCGCTCAAGACTGCCACGTTCTGGGTCTTTAATGAAATACATGTCGTGGACTTCTCTGGCGGGATGGTCTTGAGGCATAAATAGTCCGTCGCAGTTGAAGAAGCTAAGCTCAACAGTTGGGCCGGTCATCTCTTTGAACCCTAGAGCTACGAGTTTCCTTTTCAGATCGTCCAGAAACCTCAAATACGGATGTTTTTTTCCAGGCCAAGTGCTTGCCACAGGCGCCTGGATGTTGTAGGCTCGAAGCTTAGTTTCCCTCCACTTTCCAGTGACCAGCATCTCAGGAGTCAGTTGACTTACTTCTTTTACAGTTTCGACGCCTCTTTTAACCAAGTCCCATCCGGCCTTGGAAAGCTCAAGTTCTCTTTCTGTTTCGACGTGAACGTCAACAATTTTTCTTCTTTTAAGAACCTCAACAGCGTCTTTCAGCTCCCCGTCAAGAGCCTCAAGGGTTACGGATCCCTTTTCCTTCAACAAAGACAAAAGTTTTTCATCTGAACCTTCAACTGGTTCTTTTAACAGTTTTAGCTTTCTAGTTTCCTTATCTATTGCGGCCCATCCCTTCCGGTTTAACCAACCCAAAGTTATAACCTTAACAGATTCATCTAAAGACGCTGCTCTGAGAACCTGATCTATGTCTCCTTCTCCTCCCATTTTCACTAATTCTTTTACAACACGTCTTTCAGGTAATCCTTGATCCGCGTACATTTTGCCTTCTTCATTGAGAACAATTTTTGTGCTTCTTTTTTCTTTAACCAGAACAAGATTTTGGGACTCCAAAAACAGAACAGCGCGCATAATCGCAGAAGGGTCCAGTTCACTTGCACGCGCAATTTCGCCGACCGATAAACGTCCACCAGCATTACCTAAAGCAATCAATGTTTTACTTTCGTTCTCGCGAAGTTGACTCATGCCTCAGCCTTCCCTTTGCCAATACAAGTGGTTAAAGAGACCTTTGTTCAACGAACCCTAACTAATAATTCATGTTACATTAATAAGTCTTAGTCGGAGAAACAGTGAGTTGAACATTTTTTAGTTCTTTAGAACCAGGACTCCAAAGTCGTTTTCTTTTTAGACTCCTTCATTCCCTCAACCGCCTTAGAAAGGGCCTTTCGCACCCTGTCCTCTGAAAAATCTTTTTCGCCGCAAAGGAACTCAACAACACCCTCAACGTTCGGTTCCTGCCAACTGAGACTGTAATTGTCTGTAACCTTAGGGTGAAGGAAAACTTCTCGGATGATTCTCGGTTCAACAGGAAACTCTGCGTTCTTAAGCATCGGAAGAGCAGCTTCGAGGCTTCCATGCTCTTTAATCAACTTAAGCGCAGATTTGGGTCCAACGCCCTTTACCCCGTCTGGGTTATAGTCCGTTCCGATTAGGATTCCTATATCAATAAGCTGCTCAAACGTAATCTCAAGCTCCTTCAAAAGCTTCGCCAGCTCCACGGTTTCAGGCTCAATCTCTATGTAAACGTTTTTTCTGGGAAGCTTTCTTCTACCAGAGATTGTTAGATTTCTGAGTAGAACCGGGGCTCCAAACAATAGGCTGTCAAAATCTTGGCTGGCACAGTAGTCCGCACTTCCTTTTTTTCGCAATATAGCTGCTTGAGCTTCTCCTTCTGACGGGGCTTGCACCCAAGGGACGCCCATACAATTTAGCAAATGTTTAGAATCTTCCGCCATGTAATCTTTTAGCCGACTTGTCATCTGCGCGTAGCTTCTCGCCTCTTCGATCTTGCCTTCTTTCAAGGCGACCTCATACTTTATTTGGGCTTCTTCCTTGATTTTTGACCTTCGTTTGATCTCTGCTTCTTTAAGTGCAGGAGGCATCCCGTCGAAGACGTATATGACTTTTATGCCCATCTCCATGAGATTGCACGTTCTATAGAACAAGCCGCTAAGGTGACTCGTAATCATGCCCCTATGGTCTCTCAAAGGCGTTCCATCAGGCTGCCTAATTATCGCCAAAAACTGGTAAAGAGCGTTGTAGGCATCGATGGCAACCTTTTTTCTATTAAGGTTCTTAAGGTCAACAGGTGTTTTGGGAACCAAATCTCCTAAATTGACGCCCATACGGCTTCGCCCATAGCGAAATTGACACTTGGATATGACTGCTTAATCTGTTTACTCGGTAAAGCCTATAAAGGTTTTTAACTGAGCTTTGGGAAGTCTTATTTGCCTATTGAATACGTGATTCGGATTATTCGGTGAACTATCTTCGTATTCGGCGTCTTAAGGAGTCTAGAGGAATGGCGTTTCGAAAACCCAACAGGGAGCTTTCAGTTACTGAAATCCTAAGTTTTTCTTTTGGCTTGTACATTGCGAAGTTTGATGTTATGCTTGTTCCCTTTCTCTTCATAAACGTCTTTAACACTTTTGCAACAGATTTTCTTTGGCGGTTAACTCCTGTTTTTGAGTTGCCACAAAATATTACTGAAGAGTTCTTTCTGCAATTTTTCGATTACTTAGCTGCCATTTTCCCTTTAATAGTTGTGATTATCGTCGTAAATTGGGTCATAACAACAATCGCCAACGGAATTGTCGTTAAACTGTCCTCTGAGGCACTTGAGGGAAAAACTGTTTCTGTTAAAATTGGGCTCGACTCTGTCTTGTCAAGTCTTCTTACTCTTCTGGTGGCAAGTTTAATTGTGTCAATTTTAACGGTTTTTGGACTGTTCTTTTTCGTAATCCCCGGAATCGTCGTGGCCACAATGTTTAGCCTAACAGTCCAAGTGGTTATGATTGAACGCCTCGGCATGTTAGCAAGCCTCTACAGAAGCAGGAAGCTTGTTGCCAACAGGTGGCTGAAAGTTCTGACAATTCTTTCCACGTTCATGTTGCTTATGGTAATCGCAAACATCATTGGACAGGCTATCGGCAGCTCTGTAACTTCATTTAACACAACTATGGCACTAATCATTGAAAGCGTCGTTTCATCACTTGTTCAACCAATCCAACCCATATCTTTGACGTTACTTTATTATTCCCTGCGCACAAGAGAAAAGCCGTCTGAGCAGCTATTACCACCTCAACTCTTAATTCCACGTAGAAAACAGCCATACCCGTATTCGCAGCTTCCACCATACTTCCAGCCTAAATTCTGCTATAAATGCGGAGTGCGCCTTCCACCAGACGCGGTTTTCTGTCCACAATGCGGCATCCGAGTGAGAACCGAATAACGTCTTTCCGCCAAAAAACCATTCAGTTTTAATATTCCCTTACAGAATTGATAAAGTGGCTAAGGGGAACTTGGTTTGCGGTACTCATTAGTCGCAGACGCTTATGAAAGAATTGAGGCGACAACCAAGAGGCTGGAGATGACTGACTATCTGGTTGACTTACTTAAAAAAACGCCTAAAACAGTTATCGACAAAGTCGTCTACCTTACGCAGGGAAAACTTTACCCAGACTTTATCGGAATCGAAATAGGCATAGCTGAAAAACTTGCAATTAAAGCAGTCGCAAAGGCAACTGGAAGAAGCGAAGAAAAAATCGAGGCTGACCTGAAACAAACAGGAGACCTCGGCGAAACCGCGCAAAAATTTCTTGAAAACAAGCAGCAAGTAACCTTTTTCCCGCAACCACTTACCATTGAAAGAGTCTATGAAACACTTGACAAAATCGCAAAGTCAACAGGCGCCGGCTCAGTTGATCAAAAACTCAACCTTCTAGCTGGACTGCTTGCAGACGCAGAACCAAAAGAGGCGAAGTACCTCATTCGAACGGTCACAGGTAAACTTAGGGTTGGAATTGCGGACATGACTGTTCTCGACGCCTTAGCCATCGCATACGGTGGAGGAAAAGATTTCAGGCCTCTCTTCGAAAGAGCCTACAACGTTTCTTCTGATTTGGGAAGAGTGGCGAAGACAGTTGTTGAGTCTGGGCCTGAGGCTCTCAAAAATTTCAGTGTGTCTCTCGGCGAGCCGATTAGACCTATGCTTGCTGAACGCCTAAGTTCACCTAAAGAGATACTTGAGAAGCTTGGGGGGATTTGCATCGCCGAGTACAAGTATGACGGGGAGAGAGTGCAAGTCCACAAAAACGGGAGTGAAGTTACACTTTTCTCTAGGAGACTTGAAAACATAACAAGTCAGTATCCGGACGCCGTTGAAATCGTTAAGGAAAGTTTGATTCCTGAAAAAGTCATATTTGAGGCTGAATGTGTTGCGGTTGACATTGACACGGGAGAAATGAAGCCTTTTCAAGAGCTGATGCATCGGAGAAGAAAGTATGGAATACAGGAGGCAGCTAAAGAGAACCCTGTTTCGCTGTTCATGTTTGATGTCTTCTATGTTGATGGGAGAGACTTAACCTTGGAAACATACCCGGTTCGCCACAAAATTTTACAGACAATCGTTAAAAAGCACGACAGAATCAAGGTGGCAGACTCCGTTATTGCGGATAACCCTGAGAAGCTTGAAAAATTTTTTGAGGAAGCCATCGAAAACGGCTGCGAAGGACTAATATGCAAATCAATAAGTGACGACTCGGTTTACCAAGCCGGAGCGAGAGGTTGGCTGTGGATAAAGTACAAGAGAGACTACAAAAGCGAGATGAGAGACACCGTGGACCTCGTCGTTGTTGGCGCGTTCCACGGCAGAGGAAAAAGAGCAGGAACTTACGGAGCGCTTCTACTGGCGGCATATAACCCGAAAAAAGACACCTTCGAAACCGTTTGTAAATGCGGTTCAGGCTTCACAGACGAGGACCTAGCGAACATTCCTAAAATGATGACTCCATACCAGATGCCGCACCGCCATCCAAGGGTTGAATCTAAACTCGAAGCGGACATATGGTTCGAGCCGAAAATCGTGCTGGAAATCATTGGAGCTGAAATCACCCTTAGCCCAATCCACACGTGCGCCGAGAACATTCTACGGGAAGGAAGCGGCTTAGCCATCAGGTTTCCAAGGTTCACGGGAAAATTTAGATCTGACAAGTCAGCTGAAGACGCAACCGCTGTAGACGAGATTGTAGAAATGTATCGAAGTCAACTAAAAACCATAGAATCATAATTAATGAAGTCTAATGAAACAAATTAAGCATCAAAAATGCCCAATTTGGTTTTTTAGAATAATAATTCCAAGCTGGGTCTAAGCCTCAGGCGCTGTCCAGCCCGTATGGGCGTTGTCTTCGACGTGCATCGATCTTCAGCTGTTTCGACCGATGCTCTCAACGCCTTAACGCATCGCGCTTTAAGTATTGTCTAGCCCATTGAAGCAATGTCTTTGTCACGTACCATCCTTCAGCTGTTTCGTCTGGTACGTTCATTGCTTCAATGCAATACTTGAAGCATACTTCCCAGCTTGGGATTACTAACTTACTCTTCTCTCAAATTTAAGCCTTTTGCACAGAATTTTAAACTGGATAGTATTTATTTTTTTAAAAACGGGAAGTTTGAAGCCTAGTTACTTTAAGATTCGTGGTTTTTATTTCATTCCCCCTTTTAGATTTTTTATTTTGTTCACTTCGCTGAAATGGTCATGAATTGGGTAGAAAAGATTAGTGATGATTTCTTTATACCGTCTAACCCAAAAGTGTTGAGGACGGATGTTGAACGGCATTTTCAATGCGAGCTCCTTTAGCGAATTTAAAAAAATTTAAATTGTTTTATACAATATTTTGTATGGCTTGAGGTATATTTGTGCAGGAATTTGAAAGAGACCTTGAGGTCTTGGCGAAAAGGCTTTGTCAGGGCGAAGAAGAAAGTGTTTCTAAAGAAATAGTAAGGTTGAAAGATTATTTGAAAGTCTTACACAGCAAAAACCTTGTAAAGATTAATCACTCCGTAATGGAGATTGTTTGCGCAAAATATTTGGTTCTTGCCGGATACAAGGTGGATTTGGAAAAAAGTCTAAATGGTTTATCATGTGACATTTATGCTTCGAAGGGTTTGGGCACAGTGATTATTGAGGTTGAAACAGGGTTTGTTCCGCCTGACCACGCTCTTGACCCTTCTACGTACATTAGAGCTCGAATAGCCAGCAAAATAACCCGTTACAGCCACTTTGCCGAAAAGTTCGGATTAGCTGTTCCCCCACATTATATTATGCCAATTCCCAAAGTTTTAATTCAGCCTCCTCGTTACCGAAGTGGGGAGGAAATAATGGCTATCAAAGCCCTTTGTGACCTTTATTATAGCAGTCCTCCTGTAAGTCTTGATGAAATTAAGAATGCCCGTATACACACCGTGTATATTTTGGATGTTGACAACGGCATTGTAAAAGAAACTGAACCAATAACATACATTGAAAAAACTGAACACTTGTTTTCAGGCAATAGAGTTTAGTTGCCATTCAACAACCATTAATGCGTTGACTTTAATCTTCCAAAATCGTTAAGAACGTTTATTGCATTCTTAGGTTTAAACGAAATGTAATCTTTGAATAATTATTCAGGTCGACCCAAAGAACATAGAGGAGGTTCAATAGTGAGAATTTACTTCGGCGTTTGCGGAATCGGGCTAGGGCATGCTGGCCGATGCATCCCAATCTCCGAAAAACTCGTGGAAAAAGGCGCTGAAGTACTATTCTCTACCTATAGAGACGGGGTAAAATATGTCGAACAAGCGGGATTCCCAGTTGTTAAAGCTCCTGCTGTTGGATTTGTTGTTAAAGCAGACGGGTCAGTGGATTTTAGGCAGACTGTTGCAAATCCTGGTCCAATAATAGCGTCGTTTACTTTAACAAAGCAAATTGAGGCTGAAATCAGGTTCATGCGCGCCTTTAAGCCCGATGTGGTTGTTTCTGATTCTCGGGTTTCTCCATTAATTGCGGCAAAGATGCTCAACATTCCAGATATCTGTATTCTCAACCAATTTCAAATCATCATTCCACGAAGGTCTAGGCTCCTAAGATTAGCTAAGCTCGTCGATACAGGCGCACTTGCCTTGATTGGAAAGCTGTGGACAAGCGGAGCAACGCATTTAATGATACCAGATTTCCCGCCACCTTACGTTTTGTCAGCTGGAAACCTTCGAATACCAAAAGCAGACGTTGTAATATC
>JAGTQS010000027.1:12669-19103 GCA_018397055.1 Candidatus Bathyarchaeota archaeon
TGGGCCAATTTTACCAGTACATCCGAATGAACTCCCAAGCAAGGAAGAATTAAGGGACAAGCTGAAGCTGGACAACAGTTCGAAGATGGTCTACATACCAATCAGCGGCCCGGCTAAAGAACGTGCCTATATTACGGGTCTTCTACGAAAAATAGTTCTTGACCTTGAGACTGATTACCAAATAGTTATGTCTCTCGGATACCCAAATTCATCTATGAAACCTGTCCGTAAAGGAAAAGTGTCTATTTTCGGGTGGATACCGAACAGATTTGAGTACCTTAAAGCCTGCGATCTAGTCGTCTCCAGAGCTGGACACGGAACAATAACGCAAAGTATCTGTTATGGGAAGCCAATGGTTCTGATTCCTACCCCTAATCACACTGAACAAGTTAACAATGCTGCAAGAGTTAAGGAACTAGGCATCGCAGAAGTCTTGGAGCAAAAAGATGTGAATAAGGATACACTCGCCGAAGTTATACAGAGAATGTTGTCTTTCGAAACCTACCAGAAAAGAAACGAAGAACTTCAAAAAGAGATCATAGGCTTAAATGGGCTTCAAACAGCGGTGAAAACAATCATTGAGGTCGCTGAAAACCATTAGATCGCACAAGAAGAAGCCGAGGTATTTTTACTTTTGAAGCCTAATCCGAGAACATATATTTCTGCGCTTTCTTTTCTACTGGCCTGTGGCTTGATAACTTTAACATCAGTAAAGGATTTTTTCGTCATGTTCAAAAAACTGTTGAAAAGGTCGCCTTGAAATAGCTTAACAAAAAAATTCCCGTTGTCTCTCAAAACTGACTTTGCTATGTGCAAAGAACTATTGGCAAGGTCAATCTGCCGAGCATGATCAACTTCCCATATCCCAGAAATGTGTGGAGAAACATCTGATATTACAACGTCTGCTTTTCGCGGAAGAATAGCTTTAATGCGATCCACGAGTTCAGGTTCAGTTATATCACCAACGATTGTAAAAACATTCGGGTATTCAAACGGTTCAATCTGAACAAGGTCTACTCCCAGAACAAAGCCCTTTGCCCCGACAATTTTTCTCGTTGCCTGTAACCAACCACCTGGTGCAGCGCCTAGATCAACAACAACATCCCGTGGCTTTATAAACTGGTATTTTTGAAATGCCTGCAAAAGCTTATAGAAAGCGCGTGACCTATAGTCTTCTTCTTTTGCTTTCAGATAAAAATAGTCTTTTCTATGTCCTCTCACCCATCTTTTAGGCAACTAGATGTCACCAGAAGGATCCACGTTTATCCGACATGCTTCCAAGATCCATTCAGTAAGTAAATCGCAGGTGCTGGGTGACACCCTTCCGCCTGGTCCACACCTTATGCTTTCCTTGCATGTCAGGCATGGGCAACTAAGGATTGAGTTTATAGAAACAGGTTGCCTCATCGAGAACAATCTATAGGTCCAGCGTCCGTTATAGATTTCTTTTTTACGATATATCAGTCCCTTTTTTTCCAACTTTAAAGAGATTCTGGAGCCTTCTCTGCTGCTGGCATTCATGTTCCGCCACAGATCAGATTGCAGAAGACCTTGTTCTCCAGATTTTATTATAAGCTGTAATGCTTTTTGTTCTAGATCGACTTGTTTCGGCATTAAGTCTTCCTCGGTTCTCTATTCAAAATATAATACTGCAGCGTTACATAAAAAGTATATACTCAAAAATTTGATGCAAACAGCCGATATGATTTTAAGAGCTTCGTTCCATAGTTGATTTCGTGTCAAAAGGTTACTGCCTCGGAATTGAAAGCACAGCTGACGATTTCGGTGTCGGCGTAGTGTCATTCAAGGGCGAAATCCTAGCTAACATCAACGACTCATATGTACCAGAAAAAGGAGGCATCCACCCGAGAGAAGCCGCGAGACACCACGCTGATGTCGCTGGGAAGGTAATAACTGAAGCATTAAAAAGGTCGAAAATTGAACCTAAAGATCTAACGTTAATAGCGTTTTCGCAAGGTCCAGGGCTGGGGCCCTGCTTGAGAACTGGAGCGACAGCCGCTCGGTCTTTAGCATCATACCTCAACCTGCCACTCGTCGGCGTAAATCATTGTGTGGCACACATCGAAATAGGTAAGCTGACAACCGGCGCATTGGACCCGCTTACGTTGTATGTTTCAGGTGGTAACACTATTGTCTCAGCCTACGAATCGGGGAGGTACCGTATTTTTGGCGAAACCTTAGACATTGCTGTTGGAAACTGCTTGGATGCTTTTGTCAGAGAATCGGATATAAAGTTTGAAAGGGGTAAACCTCTGGGCCGAATAGTTGAGGAACTTGCCGCTAAAGGGAAAAATTACATTCCGCTGCCATACACAGTAAAAGGGATTGACCTATCTTTTAGTGGGCTCTTAACAGCCGCCGTTAGCCTTCTTAAAGAAAAGAAATACGATGTTGAAGATGTGTGTTTCAGTTTCCAAGAAACCGCGTTCTCGATGCTTACTGAAGTAACTGAAAGAGCACTGGCTCACACTGAAAAGAAAGAGGTTTTACTCACTGGTGGAGTTGCTGCGAACACTAGGCTTCAAACTATGCTTAGGATAATGAGTGAGGAACATGGTGCAAGGTTCTCTGTTGTACCGAAAGGGTATTCTGCTGATAATGGAGTGATGATTGCGTGGACTGGGGTTCTTTCTTATTTGCATGGAATGAAGGTTCCAATTGAGAAAAGCTTCGTAAAAACAAAATGGCGTCTAGACGAAGTAGAGGTTCCATGGGTTGAAAAAAGAGATATTAGTTAAAAAAGGCGCAGAAGCCAGCCTTTACCTTCAAAAATGGCACAGCCGAAAGACTATAATGAAAAAAAGGCTTTCGAAAAAGTATCGAATACCAGAACTGGACATTGCAATTCAAGCTCAAAGAACAAAACGTGAGTCTCAATTAATGCATAGGGCCAAAGAAGCAGGAGTCCCAACTCCAATCGTGTATTTTGTTGACCTTCAGAATTCAACGATCGTTATGGAGTATATTGAAGGAAAACAGGTTAAACAAGTTCTTGACGAGTTACCCTCGAATGAAAGAATAAAAATTTGTCAGAACATCGGTGAACTTGTAGGAAAGCTTCATAGAGCTGGAATAGTGCACGGAGACTTGACAACATCCAACATGATTCTAACCCCAAAAGACGACATTGTGTTCATCGATTTTGGACTAAGCGAGCAGACTTGGGAAGATGAGCCGCGAGGCGTTGACCTACACCTAATGAAAAGAGCCATTATGAGCACGCATTTCACACATGTCGATGAATGTTTCAAAGCAGTCATAGAGGGTTATGAAAAAGTTTTGGGAAAAAAGGCAACCAAGGAAGTTTTAGATAAGATTACTGAAATTGAAAGAAGAGGAAGATATATTACAGAAAGATAATTTTTCAAAGATGCCAAGACATCGAGGAAAACTGAATGACCAGTAAGTCGTTTCCGTATGGCCGATTCATATATTTTGTTACGGGCAACATTCATAAGTACTTTGAAGCTAGACAGATTCTCGCAGAGTTCAATATTGCTTCAGCCATGCTAAAGATTAAGGTTTCAGAAATACAGGACGACGACGTCGAAAACGTGGCAAAAACAAGCGCCAAAGAAGCTGCCAAAACAAGTGGCTTACCCATCATCGTTGAAGACGCTGGACTATTCATAGAAGCCCTAAACGGTTTTCCTGGACCATACTCCAAGTTTGTTTACAACACCATAGGGCTTAAAGGAGTCCTAAGGCTTTTAGGCAATGAACAAAAAAGGGCAGCTTACTTCAAGTCAGTGGTAGCTTTCTGCGACTCAGAAGGAACTGTTGAAACCTTCTCAGGAATTGTTGAGGGTATAATAGCGAACAAAATCAGAGGAACCAGCGGATTCGGATTTGACCCAATTTTTGAGCCTAAAGGTAAGCTTGGAAAAACCTTCGGAGAAATGTCTATTGAGGAAAAAAGCAGCATCTCTCACCGTTCTCAAGCCTTAAGAAAGTTTGCTAAGTGGTACAGGAAAAATTTTCAATCCTAAAATTGAAGATTACAAAACAAAGAATCACAGCGATCAAACAATGATTCGAAGTTGCATTTGGCTCAATAAAGTTTTTAAATATCCGATGAGTTGTTTAAAAGAACTAGGATGGAGGATAAGTAGTGCCTAAAAAAGAAAAGGGAGAATCACATTCGAAACGTCCTATAAGTCGACGAAGCCCAAGCTGGTGTAAGTACACCTCTGAAGAGGTAGAGGCTTTAGTTATCAAGCTTGTGAGAGAGGGCAACCCACCAAGCAGAATAGGTGTGATTCTTCGTGATCAGTACGGAATTCCTTTAGTTAAGACGATTACTGGAAAGGGCGTAATCGACATTTTACGTGAAAACAATTTGAGTCCTTCGATTCCTGAAGACCTCGAGGTACTCTTGAAGAAAGCTGCTAACCTTCGCGCGCACCTTGAAAGACATAAATCGGACACCTACAATCGGCGTGCTATACAGGTGATTGAGTCAAAAATTCACAGCCTATCAAAATATTATAAAAGTAAAGGCGTTTTAGCTGAAGACTGGAAATACGTTTATGAACCTCTTAGTTGAACCATGATTAGGGAACGGTCATGGCAGCTTCTAAGGGTCAACTAAGACCTTTTTTAAATGAAATTCATAAAGCTACCAGCTGCATTATGGAACATGTTGAAAGACGACATTCGATTTCTATAATTTCACACATGGACGCAGACGGGATTTCAGCCGCAGGAATCATAGGCACATCTCTTGCAAGGATGGGTGCAACGTTTCGCGTTCGGATAGAAAAATGGTTCGACAGCAAGGTTGCTGAAACAATAGCCGCTGAGAAAAATGCTCTCACGATCCTGACTGACATGGGAAGCGGATACCTAGACGTTTTGAATGACAAAGTGAAGGGGAA
This sequence comes from Candidatus Bathyarchaeota archaeon, assembly GCA_018397055.1. Classification (GTDB taxonomy): domain Archaea; phylum Thermoproteota; class Bathyarchaeia; order Bathyarchaeales; family DTEX01; genus JAGTRI01. Next base: position 17,568 of record JAGTQS010000027.1, read on the forward strand.
ACCTCTAATCATTCTAGACCACCACCAGCCTAACGGTGAAGCTCTCAAAGATTTCGTGCATGTAAATCCTCAGCTTTTTGGACTTAATAGTTCACGAGACATCAGCGGTTCAGGAATAGCGTATCTCACCGCAAAGGCTCTTTCAGAAGAAAACATTGACCTAGCATGCCTCGGAGTGGTTGGCGCCCTAGGAGATATGCAGGACAAAAACAAAGAAAGAAGTCTAGGAGGAGCCAACCAAATAGTTGTTGAAGACGCTATAAAGTCGGGAAAACTGGAGACAGTGACTGACCTCATATTTTTTGGCAGAGAAACCCGCCCCATTCATAAGGCTTTAGCTTATACCACAACGCCCTTTATCCCGGGCATTAGCGGAGAAGAAGACAAAAGTCTAGACTTTCTCATGAGATTAGGCATCAAACTTAAAATCGATGAGAAATGGCGAGCATTAAGGGATCTTTCTCAAGAGGAGAAACGCCAGATTTTCTCGTCTCTTTCAGACTATCTCATTTCTAAAGGTCTAAAAAGCGATGTTGCTATGAGTCTCCTCGGAACAGTGTACATACTTACCGACGAAGAACCTTGGACTCCTCTTAGAGACGCAAGGGAGTTTGCTTTATTGCTTAACTCAACAGGGAGAACGGGTAGGCCAGGCTTGGGAGTAGCGATCTGCATGGGTGACCGGGGAAAGTGTCTGGAGGAAGCAAATAAGGCTCTCGACGAGTATAGACAGGTCATATCCGAGATTTTACGATGGATAGACGCTCACCCTGATAGGTTGGAGGAAAGGGAAAACATTTACGTCTTTCATGGTGGAGAAACCGTTGACGAGAAGATGATCAGCGCGGTCTCTACGATTCTTATGACGAATGTGCCTAACATAAATAAGCCCGTAATTGCTTATGCCGTTGTTCCTGAAGAGGGTATTCTTAAGGTTTCAGCCCGCACAGTTGATGAACTTACATCAAGAGGGTTCAACATAGGCGAGGTCATGCGTGTATCCGCTGAAAAATATAATGGCACAGGCGGAGGGCACGATGTTGCTGCTGGAGCACAAGTTCCGATGAAGTTCAGAGAAGACTTTCTGAAAACCATAGACGACCTCGTTGAAGACAACATAAAGAGGCTGGTGAAAAATGGAGGCTGAAATAAAACTTGAGTATGGCACTTCTAAAGAGGCAAAAGCGGTCTCTGAAGCCATCTCACCAGACAATATTGACGCGCCAGCTGGTCTTTCGATACAAACCTTTTATTCGAGAAACACTGTTACAACCATAGTCAGATACGGGGAAGACAACGTTATGACTTTTCTTTCAACAATCGACGATGTTTTAAGATGCGTATCAACAGCGGAAAAAGCCCTCATTTCTGCAAAAAAGGCGGAACAGATTAGTTAATCGCTTTATTTATGTTTATGGACCCGTCTATTCAATCCAAAACTTGTTTTTACGCAGATTAACAGTAGTTCCGAAGGTGTTTTCTGATTTGTCTGGTTTTTAGTGTTTTGGTTGTAGAAAGTGTTCTTGTCAGGCTCTA
>JAGTQS010000088.1:0-2469 GCA_018397055.1 Candidatus Bathyarchaeota archaeon
TAACTGTTCAGCTCTTTTCCGTGGTTGCGTAGAATTTATTTCTTTATATAGGCATTGTGGAATCGCTGTGGAATTGTGGATTAGAGGTGTTTTTTGTGGCAGTTTTGGTTGTCCGTGTAGACTTGTTATGTTGTTTTGGCTTTAGTATGTTTATTGTTCATCTTTTTAGTTTGTGCTGCATCTTAAAGTATGTCCTTTCTTCTCTCGTCCTTATTCTTGTGATGAGTATTGAGAAAAAGATTAGAAGCATCATAAAGGCAGCGATTTCAAGGGCAAGCAGAATCTCGTTGCGTGTGCTTGGGGGTGAGTTGAAACTAAAGGTTACTCCTAAGTCTTCTATGGTTTCGTCCTTTGGATCAAGACTGAAGGCATCAAATTCCCACCCTGCCCTCATGCTTTTAGGTATAGGCTAAGCTTTTAGTATGTATCGGTATATGGAATTGTCGTTTATTGAGATGCTAATATGTGAGTATTTGGCATTCGGAGAGGTTTGTACCGGTTCTGTGTAACCCGTTAATTCTTTAAGTTTAATGGAGTATTCCTGGTCTGGTTTGATGTATAAATATTGTTTATAGAATACTTGAGTGAATAGATTCCAAACTGGGTTCCATTGTTCATCCAGTCTTAGCTTTAGAAAAATGAGTATGTCATCCCAATATGTCATTAAGTGAATAATTTTTCCGAATCCTTGAGCTGGGCAGTATTGAAACAGTAGGTCTTTTAGCTTCTGAGAGGAAAGTGGTTCTTCTGGTCTATAGACGTAACACGTTTCATTGTATTCTATACCTTGTATTCCTGTTAAAATAACTCTGTACCCCTCATAAGAAAGGGTAAAGTTCCAAGCATGTTCAGCTCTTTGAATTATTCTGTCAGCGATTGTTTTTCCTTCTTCAATGTTTTCAAGGCTTGAGGAATCAAAATAGACAGTAACAGAAAAGGTGCTGTTGTACCATTGGAAATACCAATTTGCTTCGATGTATTTGTAGTTTTCACCAACAAAGATGGTTGTGTAATTAGATATTTCTTTTATCGAAAAAAATTCAATTTGAAAAGTGATATCCGCGTATGTAGGAAGCTCATCGCTGAAATCAATTCCTATATAAAAGTATTCTTCAAAATCAGATTCTGCTTTTGAAAGAAAAGGGGATTGATTGATTATAATTATGGTAAAAAGTCCAATAAAGACGACTGCGTTGTGAAGTCCGCATTTTCTTTTTTGAAGAATGAATTTTAACAGTCTTCTCAGAGATGAATTAATTTCATTATCTTATATATTTTTTCCATAAAATTTTTGGAATATTTATTATTCGAAATCCAGTTTCTTCGTCAAAAAGCTTCTTGTATAGTACAATAATGGTAAAGCAAGAAGGATAACGTTTCTTCCTTGCGTTGTAAGCGAATATCTAACCCTGAAAGGCGGTTCTTTAGCCACAAACCTTTTAACAAATCCATTTTCCCGTAGGCTTTTAAGCTTATCAGAAAGCGTACGCGAGTTAACATTCAGGATTTTCCTAAACCCGTTGAATCCCATTGTTCCCTGCAAAAACAGTGTAAAAAGTATTTGCAGATTCCATTTTTCAGACAATAACATGAAACTTTCCTCAAGCTCCTGCACGGTTTCTTTTTGTTCCTCTAAGCCTATTTTGTGGCTGTCAAGAACGTACCGAAATGTTTCCTCAATCCCTTCAAGAGTGCTTTTCATACGTGACTCTATAAGCTGAACGATTTGGTCATTAAGAGCCAAATGTGGACACATAGAACCACCAGTACGTAACTGGAAGCTTTGCTTTTTAAAGATAGTGTAAAAATACACCTAAATGAACCTTGATTTCTCTATGAGAAATAGTCCTAATATTCTGCGCTATGAAGCTGACAAAATGCGGTTAACGATAACCTCTGGTTTAAAGGATTCTAAGTCATCATAGGTTTGTCCAGTTCCAACGTAAAGAATCGGCTTTTTAGTCACGTATGCAATAGAAACAGCTGCTCCTCCCTTTGCGTCAGCATCAACCTTGGTCAAGACTGAGCCGTCAATACGCACAGATTTGTTGAATTCTTCAGCTTGAAAAACAGCGTCGTTTCCAGCTAATGCGTCGCCCACAAACAAGACAAGATCTGGCTTAACCACGCGGATAATTTTCTCCATCTCAGCGAGAAGATTTCTGTTCGTCTGCATCCTACCCGCAGTGTCAACTAAGACAGCGTTTATGCCATGGGTTCTAGCGTACTGAACAGCGTCAAAAGCAACTGCTGCAGCATCAGCGCCGTACTGGTGTTTGATGAGGTGAACTCCGAGACGTTTAGCGTGGATTTCAAGCTGCTCGATAGAGCCAGCCCTGAAGGTGTCGCTTCCTGCCAAGACCACTGAAAACTTGTTCTTAAGTAATAAACGAGCGACCTTCGCAATCGTTGTGGTTTTTCCAGTCCCATTGATTCCTACGAAAACAACGACGCACGGTTCCTTCAGCT
>JAGTQS010000088.1:2505-3262 GCA_018397055.1 Candidatus Bathyarchaeota archaeon
GCTGTAAGGGGCTAAGAGTCTCTCGCAAAACAGTTTGCAAGGTTTCTTTTACAATTTTTTTCCGGTCGCCAAGTCTTGTAACCTTTTGGCCTGCAAGTTTTTTCTCAATTTCCTCACAGATGTGGTCGGCCACAACCATGGCAACATCGTTTTCGACGAGGCTTATCTTGAAATCCCACAAAATAGGCTGAAGGCTTTCAGGCTTGAGCTCCGTCTCAGAAATTTTGTTAACTAGTCCAGAGACGGTTTTTCTAAGCTTCTCGAACATTCTAGCTTCTCTCATGTCTTCTAAGGCTGGCTGAGAGATCTTGGAACCTATCTTGGTCTTCTTGAATTCTCCTCAACACTTGCGAAAGCTGCTGTTCCAGTGACTGCCTGCTTTTTTCGATGTCGGACAGCCTTTTTTCAATGCCTTCTTTTGCTTCTTTTATTGTTTTTTCAATTGCAACGCCTGCGCCAACCCCGTAAATAACGTTGTTTACATCAGTTATCTTCGCCTTTGCATATGAGCCGCCGCCTACTGGGACAAAAATCGGCACCTCAGGCTGTTCTTTTTCCAGCCCTTCCAAAGTCTGCCTTGCGATGTTAAGTTCTGCCCAAGCAGCGTTTAGAAGATTCAGCCTTGACTGAAAGGATTCCGCTGTGCCTTCTAAGAGTCTGAGCTCCACCGCGAGCTTCCGAAGCTCGTCTTCAGCCGACAAGCTTTCCGACTTTTCAACAGGCTCTTTGGCTTCCAGTTTATTCAGACTCCTCTGGG
>JAGTQS010000089.1:0-2460 GCA_018397055.1 Candidatus Bathyarchaeota archaeon
CTTCACAAGGTTTTGCTCAGAGAATGGCATCACCCATATTCTGGGCGGAATAGGTAAACCCACCACGCTAGGCAAGATCGAAAGATGGTTCCGAACCTACGACCAAGAACACGCCAAGACCTTTCAACAGCTTCATCCCGCCACATTCCAACCACCACTCACCAAAGACTCAAACTTGGATAAACCAAAGCAATATCCCGCAGAAAAGCCGAAGCCTCAGGACCATCCGCTGAATATATATCCACATAAAGTTGCGGAACACAAACAACACCCTTCTCAGAAGAGCGAACAAGATGCTCATCATCAACATATAAAACAAACACGTTCGGATTCACCTTGCGAACTCTACTCTTCCTAAAACCAAACCACAACTCAAAACTCTCTACATCCATAACATAAAAAAACAAACGGTCATACTCAGCAGGCCTTCGTCCAGAAAAACCAGCCCACCCAGAAAAACCAGTGATCAGCACATCCCTAGGAAGATTCTTCTCCACTTCTGCTATTGGATCAAGCCGAAACGACCGCCAAACATCCTTACCCAAATCACGTTCAGCCGCCCACAAATTCAAAAGCCTTGCAGGCGACAACACTCTAACACCGCTTCGCGTGGCTTCCACAGCCATAGCCACCTCAAGCTTTCGCACAGTCTTATTGACCAAACCAAGCGAAACCTCACACTTTAAGGCAATATCTTCTTGACGTACCAACTGAACTTCATGTAGGCTACGGAGGAGTAACTCGCGATAAATCCTTTCAAACTTCCGCAATGTTAAATCCTTCGTTTCCAGCGAATTAGTTTCACTTTTACAGAAAACATATATATAAGATTTTCACCAAAAAGCGAAACATAATATAGCAAACCAGACCTCAAGCCTTCAACGCCAATCCAACCACGCCAAACCCGCCAGTCCTATTTCCCCCAACATTAACATACTCGGCAAATCGTGCCAACATATAAGTCACTTTGTTCCATTCACTTTCTTTATCCTTCATTTCATAAGTTACCCACCCAACAAACCCAGTCGCCTTCTTCTTCCCCATAACCACCAACCGCGTACGCAAATCATACTCGCATACACCCACATTCTTCACCAACCATTCTTTATAGGCTACATACTCTTCCTTGCCAAACCGTCTACCGTCACTAAACAAATTCCAAACCCGCATCAAACTTGTAAACACCTTAACCGCGTCAGGAAACATCCAATGATAGCCACTTCCCAAACTCGCAAAATACGTAGGCGTCTTAAACACAAGCCTAAACCTGTCAACAGCCTGTGCTTCCTTCTCCAAATCCGCATAACTCTTACAGTTAACGCTTAAAGAAGCAATACGAAAAACCGCGTCAAAAACCATTAGATCGTTTTGCTTCTGAAAGTAATTAAGAATAAATGTGCTATACTCGTCCCGCAAAAACCTGAAACTGGCACGACATGGAAAATACGGATCCAACTCATAACCCTTCTCGTTGCGGGTTCTACTTTTAAACCTTAAAGGAGTAACAGAATATGGCTTAGCAACGTTCAATTCGTGCAACAAGCCAGAAGCAGCAGGATCAACCTGTCTAACGATGTGTAGAAGCAATCCTCTGGAAACGTGACCTGTGAAAAAAGGTAAAACAATGGGCTTTTCAGCGTACATTTCTAAACCTATTTGAACCGGCAAACCCGTTCAACTCCCACAAATGGGATTTGGAATTATGATAATGCATGTACAATGAAAATATAGAAGCATGTTCCTTATAAAAGAGACGAACCGACCACAAAAAACAAATAAGCATTCTAGAGAACATAATACAACAGGGTTTTAGATGAGTTTTCTTGCAGAGAGACTTAGGAAGCAAACTTCCGATCTAGCCAATTTACTTACAAACAGAATAGGAGAGTTTAGGAACCGGGAAAGACTGGTTCTATGCATAAAGCGTCTAAGCTCCTCAGGCGCAAAATCGTTCTTCTTTGAACCTGGCGAGTATACAGCTGTAGGTATTGATGGTTCCATGGACTATGACGAGCTTCTTGAGATGCTGCTTTTCTATGTTTGCGCTACTGGTTTTCGATGCGACTTCCAAGTAAGAGAGGGCGTCAATTTTCATCTTGACCAAGTTGTTAGGGACAATCGTCTGGCTGCTTCGGCTTCGGTTCCTTTGTGGACGGAGGACCTATTCTACGTGACTGACGAGACCAATTCTACAGAATATGACTTGGCTAGGTCCGCTGAACGCATTCCTTACGCCTTGATGGCCATGGCCGAGTTGTCTCTGGCGTTGAAGGCTACTGAAGACGATTCTGTCCGTCTCATCTTTTTGGACAGACCAATATATGGAACTTTCGGCCCTTTGGCTAGGGATCTTCGGCTTTTGCTTAGGAGAAAAAGGTCAGTTCTTTTTGGAAAGGAGACCAGCCTTGGCCCTGTGACTTACCTAGATTTTAGTCTGGCTTTAGTCTTAGGTTCTGGGAA
>JAGTQS010000089.1:2482-3225 GCA_018397055.1 Candidatus Bathyarchaeota archaeon
CGGTATCTTCCTTTTATTGCGGTTCAGAGGTTGATGCAGGTCGAGAAGATTTCCGCGAAAGAACTGTTTGACGGCCTAGGAATTTCAGGGAAGGCTGGCAAGCGAGTCTTGAAAAGACTCCTGGAGATGCATGAGTCTTCAGGTAAGGGGCTTTTTGCGGAAGATTTCAACGTTGACGATGAAGACGTTGTATTAAGGCTTAACGAGAATGCAACTAATTATTGGTTAAGGATCAAAGAAATAGCATTATCTACCGTTGAGAAGGTGTTCAATTCTTCGGAGCATCCGTTGATGCTGGGTGAGGGCGAGTCTTGGCTTACTGTTCTAGACATGAATGCCATTAATCTCATGCTTATACAGATGTTGAGAGAACAGGCGCTGAATCGTAGGGTTCTAGTTGTTGGGATAGCCAAGGACACATCGGCTTCTGACTATATTCGCGCAGTCATCCCTTACGCAAAGAGAGAAGGTGTCATCCCTAAAGAGGAGAAGCTTCCAAACCTTAGGCACGACCGTGCTTTTCTGACCATATTGAGCAGCATGAATCCAGATCTTTTCAGTGTTCCTTGGCGTACTCTCAGTTACGACTCGTGTTTCACAACTTTGGTTGAGGGAGATACAGAAGTTCCCTTGAGGGCTGCTAGGCAGGTGGTTGCTATATGAATGTTTTTGTCTTCATCCAGGAGCACTAACCACGTAGCCAGCACCCCTCAAAACCTCAACCATCTCCTCCAAAGGAATAC
>JAGTQS010000090.1 GCA_018397055.1 Candidatus Bathyarchaeota archaeon
ATTATTACACACCCTTATTAAGCTTGCGATAACAGACAGTCTACATGTTGGTGATATAGTTGCGAATAATTGACAGAACCGAAACTATATCGAATTCACATTTCCTATTTAACTGAACGCAATTGACACAAAAATGAAGTACCTGGGAACTAAGAGACGTGATGGGTAACGTTGCACAAAAGACTTCGATGTACTTTAATTATCTTAATCCTAAATAGATAACAATAAATTTTCGCATAGCAGAAGGTAGTTAAAAGAAGTGGGAACATGCTGGCAGCGGTCCTGCCCGAAATTAGGAATCTTAGACTAGACAATGTGCCGTCACCGGAGTATTCTGCTGACGAGGTTCTGATAAAAGTTCACGCAGCGGGAATTTGCGGTACGGACATTCACATTTATAGGGGTGAATGGAAGACTAGTATGCCAATAATTCTAGGTCACGAGTTTTCAGGCGTGATCGCTGAGGTTGGTCGTAGCGTTAAAGAAGACTTGAAAGTTGGAGACCCCGTTGTTGTTGAGCCAAATATACTTTGCGGAACATGTCATTTCTGTCGTATGTCAGAACGAAACTATTTCTGCGAGAATCTGAAGGCTGTAGGAGTAACGATTGACGGTGCTTTTACAGAATACGTAAAAGTCAAAGCAGAAAACGTGTATAAATTACCTAAAAAATTCAGTCTCGACGAGGCAGCACTTGTTGAGCCACTGGCCTGTTGTGTGAGAGGTATAGACCAGGCTCGAATTAAAGCTGGAGACACTGTCGCGATAATTGGCGCCGGTCCTATTGGGTTAATCCTTCTACAGCTTGCAAAGCAGTCTGGAGCCTCAGCGATAATTCAAACAGACATTGAGGAAACCAGACTTAAATTGGCCAAAGACTTAGGTGCAGATTATACCGTATGCATGGCCAGGGAAGACGCGGTTGAAGCTATAAAAAGTCTGACAGACGGCTACGGAGTTGACGTAGCAATTGAGGCAGTAGGAAGCACAAAAGCGATAACTCAGGCCATGAATGTTACGCGTAGAGGTGGAAGACTAAACATTTTCGGAGTTGCACCTCAAGATGAGGTTTGGAACGTTAAACCATTCGATTTGTACGACAAGGAGCTGACAGTAACAACTTCTTATCGTAGTCCATTCACGTTTCAAAGAGCCGTGAAAATTGCTTCGTCTGGTTCCGTGAAACTGAGGCCTCTTGTAAGTCACATCTATAAACTCGAAGAGATACAAAGTGCTTTTGAGGTTGCTGAGAAAAAACTAGAAGGCGCAATAAAAGTACTGGTTAAACCGTGAAAGATGGTCTTCTGCCTTTTAGTTTTGGTTCGATTCTTCTATGTTCAGTTCAAAACGACAGAAGAACTCAAATACTCTTGTTTGTAAATAAGGCATCTTAAAGAAGGAATGGTATTGTGATAATCGACGCTCACGCCCACTTAGGTCACGATTTTGTCTTCGAAGAGGACTTTATTCTCGAGAACCTTGTTTCCAAAATGAAGGAAAACAAGGTTGACATAAGCATAGTTCAGCCTGGAACCGTTCTCGACTTAAAAGGCGTCGTTAAACAGCATAACGCAATAGCAAAGCTTTCCAAGAAGATGCCTGGAAGAATACTTGGAATGGCTAATCCTAGCCCCCACCTTCTAAAAGAAGACTATTACAAAGAACTTAAGAGGTGTGTAGAAGACCTGGGGTTTGTGGGAGTTAAGCTTCATCCGCTTGCTCACGCAGTGAATCCTAAGGGATCCATGGGGAAAAAAGTTTTTGAATCTGCAGTTGACCTCGGTGTTCCCGTTATGGTTCATACCGGAACTGGCGGACCTTGGGCTCTTCCCTCAGCTGTAGTTCCAGTAGCCATGGAGTTTCCAAAGCTAAAAATAATCCTTGCTCACAGCGGCGGCTCCATGTATTCAGAGGAGGCGGCTTTAGCAGCGAAGCTTTGCCCAAACATTTACCTTGAAACCAGCTGGATTCCAAGCATAACGCTACTTTCATTTGGCCGAAACATAGGCGTTAACCGCGTCATGTTCGGTTCAGACCATCCTGAGAACATAGCATCTGAACTTGCTAAATACAGGACTGTCGGCTTTAATGACGAGGAACTAGAATGGTGTTTGGCAAAAACAGCGGCAAAAGTATTCAACATATCTATAACAGGATAAGAAAGTGATAGGCAGTTTTCAAGTTTTTTTGGAAACTAATCAAGGTTCAACTTTGTTACGGATAAGTTTAATAGACACGTAATCATCTCATAGAGGTCAAGCAGGAATTAAGGCTTTCAGAATTTGACTTCTGAATAAAACTTTGTTCTTGCAGACTTAAAAACAATAGGAGTGAAAAGCATCATGGAGAGTCGTGAAATGCACAAGGCAGTTTGTGCAGAGTGCGGTAAGGAATGTGAAGTTCCTTTCAAGCCAGATGGCACAAGGCCGGTTTATTGCAGAGAATGTTATGCTAAAAGAAGACCGCAAAGACCGAACAGGTCATATCGAAGATACTAAATAACACTTAGCTGGCACTTATAGATTCATATTTTTAATCCTAATATTTTTTTGGAAAAATTTTATACACGTAGCTTTTCTAACGTTGAGTTTTTAATGGTTAACCTTCATTTTCCGGTAAAAATGGAATAATGTTGTTTACCAAGGTTTTGTTATCTTTTTTGTTTTTTAGGTTTCTAATTTTTTGGTGGTTGAAAAAAGAGGGAGAATGTGTCAAAGAAATATTTGATCTTATTCCATTAGTTCTTCGACTTCTTTTTTTCCTTCTTCGAGTTCTTTTTCTTGTTCCTTATCCTCCATCAAGAGTAGGGTTTGGAACTCTCCAACATGAGCCTTTTCTTCTTTAGCTATGTCCAAAAGGATTTTCTTAATAAGCTCATTCTTAGTCATGGCTGCCATTTGTTCGTAGAGGTTTATAGCATCTAACTCAGCAATTACGCCTGCTCTAAGGATTTCCTTATCCAAATCTTCTTTACCAATTTTCTCAAGATTTACGGGTATTTTCGACAGCACGTTTTCACCCCCAATTATTTTTTAGGCAAAATCGTTCTGTAACTTAATTATTGTAAATCACTATTTAATCCTATACTATGAACTTTCTTAATTTATCACTAAAGTTTGGCAAATTTTTGGCTTTTGCCCATTTCTTTAAAGTATTTTACCAAAATAATGTTA
>JAGTQS010000029.1 GCA_018397055.1 Candidatus Bathyarchaeota archaeon
CTTCAGAGATGCCAATTCAACCTTCGCGAAGAGACGCTTCAATGTTAACAGACGAACCATCAAACACCAAACGATAAAAGACAGGAGAACGAATTATGCATTAGACTACCATAATAATAAAAAATCTTATTTCGATTATAAATATTTGGTTGTGTCTGCTAATCAGTTAACATTTGATCCCTTTTCTTGTGAAGGAGAGCGAGCATTCTCACCTTGATGTGCCGTCTTATCTCATATTACTTCCTTTCATCTTGTTTCGTAAGGTTTACTTACCTCTCTGAAGGCTGGCGCCAATTTGATTCTGTTAATGATGGTTATTGGATGAAACAGTTCCAATTTAGCTTATTTGAGGTTCTAATAATCACTATCGGAACTGACTAATTAAGTGACTTCTTTTGGTGCGTTGTCAGTCTAAGTAAGAACATATGTAATGTTATACTTTTTTCGTCCCAGTTCAACCTTAAAACTTGAAGTTTTCAGGAGAAACATCTATTGAGTGCGCCCCTTCAATAGGGGTTGAATAAGCGAAAACTTCCAATTCTATTATTAGTTGAGTCGAAAAGCTTTGTTTTTCCTGAAAACTGTTTTTCTCATCTCCCTATTTTCGCCTCTTCTATCTCCTCTTAACCCCTTAATGTATTTGGGGGCATGCCGTTTCTGAGCAACTAAGTAGTGAAATAGTTTACAAGTTAGGTCTCTTAAGTAAAATAGGGAGATGAGAAAACAACATGCAGTTGCAATTTTCATTGCGCGATGTTATCAATCCCTTTAACACATGCGAGTAGGTGACTTATTCTTTGCCTCTAACCTTCCCTTTCGCCCGTACATGGTCTAAGCGCCCAACGAAGCTGAGTTTACTTCCATGGTGGATGTAATTTCTGTTCAGTTTTCTGTTAAGTTCGTTTTGTATCTCGAGTCGTCTGTTTTTAGGCTTGACAATGAGCCTTGCTTTGTCCCCCATGGTTGGGTTTCGCAGGAGATTTCCCACATGGATACCTTCCAGAATTCGCAAAAGATCTAGGAACGGAGTTAACCACAGCCAGCATGGCTTTGTACATTGATGGCGAGAAGGTTGAGCTGAGAAAGTGGAGACACTTCCATCAGGCGTGGAACTACGAGACAAACGTATTAGAACAGGCATTCCTGACAGCGTTCTCTGTTCAGTTTGACATTGGATACTTTGAAAAGGGAAAAACTTACGAGTTCAAGAGAGAAATGTAGAAGGCAGGAACAATCTAGCTAACCCAAACCCTCTACGTAGAATTCTACTAACAATATTCTATTATGGCCCCCCTCCTTCTATTTTCACAGACTGCTTAAAAGAGGTTCGGTTGCAGCATTACATTGTATGCTTGCGGGTAACAATAAACGGTTGAGGACGGTTTTCGATGAATTTGAAGCGTGCAGAAAAACTGTTTAAACATAAAGATGAGTATAAAGGCGAGTGTAATAACTGTCAGAAAGTAGAATGGAAAGACGAATCTTGAGATACCTGCTTCAACAAACAGTACAATGTTTGACGCGTTTGTTGATGCATGATATAACGATGTGGTAAGCAAGCTCCTTCCAGTAAGATTGTAAAGCCACGTATAAGATATGGAGTGAAAAAGCATGAAAACAGCGAACCAAAGAAAATTATGATAGTTAACTGCCATAACGCTGTCTTTAACTGCAAAAGCGGCCAATGCCACAATGCCCAAAAAACTCCGACAATCAGGCTTGAGACAAGCGCATTATGTTTCTTTTGTAACGCAGGCAAAGCGTAGCCTCTCCATCCTATTTCCTCCCACATATTCATCAAGAAACTCGTAATCAAGATCGGCGCAAACTCAGTCAACTTCATCAAGTCCAAAGTATATGATCCTCCAAAGGTAGACAACAACAAGACTGAACATACCGCAAGAACCAAAGGAACAAGAACAGCAGCCAAAAACCACCACTTTGAAAAGCCCTTACGACCAAATTGACTGAACAAATATTCTGCCCCATCCCCTCTAAACTCAAGTTTAGCCACTATGAGCGCGGCAATAGTGGGAGAAATACCGCCAACAATCACAAAAACAAAAACCAGATCAGACTGGATCACTCCATAAGAGGCTAAAACCCACGGAGCATATACTAAACTGCCAATTAGTAAAACCAAACTGAAATAATAAACAATAAGTCTATCCAAAGTAATCACCTCTTTTGTTTTTAGTTATGACTTTAATCTTCATTCGAACCATTATTTTTGCTTCGAACACTGCTAACAAAATTATGGCTACACTAATTATTAAAAAATAGTATTGTTGGGACGTTTCCTATTTCAAAAACTGGAAAAACTACGTAAGTTGACGGGTTAAGCATCGCATGAAAAATTAAGGCAGCAAGGACACCTTTCTTCCAGTATTGTCATACAACCAAGGAAGTGGACAAAAACAGAAAAATTGTGCTTAGAAACATTGCGAATCCAAATTCATATTGAGGACCCAACCAGTCCATGAAGTTTACTGGTAAATACCAAACAACTGTAGCATCCAAAAACCACGGCCGCGCAAAGGCAACCGGGAAAAACGACGCCAAATCCTCGTTCACAGACTTACCTCGAATTATACAAACAACCAAACTTTTTTTGGCTCAAACAAACTAATGTTTCATGTTGCATCCAAAGACCCTATTGATCTGAGAAACCCAAAAAAAGGGTTTAATGGATATACTAAGTCTTTCTTTGCCCTGTTCCTTGCTAGTTTAAGGCAACCTCCAATGGCCTCAGGGCGATACATAATGTCCAGAAACAGAAAACAAGTCAAATCTAAACGCATGCAACCACGTTTTATAATGGTTTATGCTTCCCAAAAAATACAAAACCGAACACTTCTTTAAGGGTGGGAATAAACAGTGTGGATTTTTCTCTGAACTGTAAATTCAGAAGCATGTTGCGCCGCATCTAGGGCAATGCCGATGCCTTAACGTGTGTTCAGAGTCCCAACTTGATTCTGAAACACCTATTTTTAGGAACAACATTTTGCATCTTTTGCATCTTGTAAAGATAAGCCTTGAAGGAATTTCAGTCAATATGTACACGAACAAGACTAAAATCATGAAAGTGCTAAGGTCAGCGACAAACTCACCTCTCATCAACGGCGCTCCTATCATTTCAGATACGAGTAATACAAAATCCCTAAAAACAAGGAAGTTGCTTTCCGTAAATAATACAGCTAAAATCATTGTTCTTATGCCAAACAAAATTGTTCTCCAGTCACCGTTCAAAACGTTTCTCTGATTCCCCCTAAAAAGTCCATTAGCGATACCTTTAGCAACCTTACATAGCCCAATAAGGAAAAGCAGTATGCTTAGTGCATAATAGACTGAAAGAGTAACACGGAGCCAAGAATCAAACAAACACGCCGTGACGGCTAACATTAAACAGCAAGTTAGGTTTCCAACAGCCTTTGGTAGCTGCTTCTTAGCAAAATCAGCAACAATCAGAATAAAAAATCTGAAAGCCGATAACCAAATAAACAATAATACGAAATTTGCCGTCGTACCCGAAAATATGACTAAACCTTCAGAGATTGCATCTCTAATAATGTCAACCAATTCCGACAACAGGGAGAGATTATAAAGCCAGTATACTACAACTGCCAAGGCTAACAGACAAAGCCAGACAATGTTGATCAAATCATCACTAAGCATCTTCCTTTTTGTTTGCACTGCAGACATTCTTTGTACACCAAATAACCCGAACGTGCTTTTTGATCTTTACAAACCACGTCAAGACTTATATTATTCACGCTGCTTCTTCGAAGAAACCCCTTCAACTAGCATACGGTTGACTGTCTGTACATGCATCTCGCATGCGCATGACGCGAGCAACATCTGACGCGTCATTTATATGATGATAAATATGTACCCTCTAATTACATTCCATCAAGTGCCGTAGCCCTTAACCTGTTTGCGTATGAATTGCATAATTTAATATACTTTAAGGTTAAGGTTTTATTGAAAAGTCATGTTTAATGCTGAAAGACTCAAAGTAAAGTTGGCTGAGTTAGACCTCTGCAACCCCACAGTTCTTGCTTCTGGAATCCTCGGCATCACGTCAAAAAGCCTCAGAGAAGTGGCTCGTTCAGGAGCAGGCGCCGTTACAACAAAGTCAGTTGGGCTTGAACCACGTGACGGATATGCAAACCCAACGGTCATCCATGTTGAATGTGGACTGCTTAACGCTTTAGGATTGCCTAATCCTGGGATCCATAAATTCTCTGAGGAGCTGAAAGAACTCGGTGACTTGGAGGTTCCGCTGATCCTCAGCGTCTACGGCTACTCAGCAAAAGAGTACGGAGCTGTTGCTAAAATGGGGGAGGAAGCTGGGGTTGACGCTGTTGAGTTAAACCTTTCCTGCCCGCACGTGAAAGGCGTCGGGGCTGAGATTGGCCAAAGTCCTGAAAAAATCAGGGAAATCGTTAAGGAAGTTAAGGTTCAGGTTAAGGTTCCAGTGTTCGCGAAGCTGACTCCAAATGTTTCTGACATTGCAGACCTGGCGAAGGCCGCTGCTTCGTGCGGCGTGGACGGCATAACGGCGATCAACACGGTCAAGGCTATGGCGATAGATGTTGAAACTGCACGTCCCATTCTTTCGAACAAGATAGGTGGGCTTTCCGGGGGCGCTGTGAAACCAGTAGCCGTAAGGTGCGTATACGAGATTTACAAGGCGGTGAAAGTGCCAATAATCGGCTGCGGCGGCGTCAGAACGTGGAAGGATGCTGTGGAGTTCATGTTAGCCGGCGCCTCAGCAGTTCAGATTGGAAGTGCAATCGCCTTCGAAGACCTAGCTGTCTTCAAGTCCATTACAGACGGCATATGCAAGTACCTCGAAAGGAAAAATGTAAAGAGCGTGAACGAAATTGTCGGGATGGCACACAGACGCTAACCAGTTAAGAACAGTAAGCATTCAAAAGGTTGTTACAGAAACCGAGCTAGTTAAGACTCTTTATTTTAGAGACAAGCATTGCGCAAGTGCGAAGCCAGGGCAGTTCATCATGGTTTGGATCCCAGGCGTCGACGAGATCCCACTAAGCATCTCATCAATCAATGGCAGCTTAGTCTCCATTACCGTCAAAGAGGTGGGGGAGGCAACTCGAACCCTTAACAGAATGAGAGAAGGCGGACTGATTGGTGTTCGAGGACCCTTTGGAACGCACTACAAGGTCGTTGGAAAATCAGCCTTAATCGTTGGCGGAGGCGTTGGAACAGCACCTTTGATGCTGTTAACCTCTAGACTCGCAGGAGAAAAGGTAAAAGCCGTTGTTGTCGAGGGCGCCAAAACCAGAAGTGAACTTCTTTTCGTCGACCAATTAGTTGAATTGCAAAAGAATAACGGTTTCAAGGCGATTTTCACGACAGATGACGGAAGCTACGGAACCAAAGGCCTCGTAACGGATGCTACCGAAAAGCTACTTTCTACAGAACGTTTCGACATCATTTACGCCTGCGGAAACGAGGCTATGACAACAAGGATCTTTGAGCTAGCTGAAAAATACGGGACTCCTCTGCAAGCCAGCCTTGAACGTTTCATGTATTGCGCGATGGGAATTTGTGGAAGCTGCGTCATAGGGAAATACCGCGTCTGCAGGGATGGCCCGGTTTTCAACCAAACTCAGCTTAAAGAGGTTGAAGACGATCTTGGAAAAATAAAACTTGACCCAAAAGGAGAAAAAGTTAAAGCATAAAACAAGCATCGAAGGTTGAAACAAAAATGAGCCGTGCTGCAAACTTCGAGGAATATCTACAAAACAACAGAATCTGGCACAGATTCATTCAAAAAACCGAAACTGTTCACACTTCTGACGCAGCTAAATCCGCTGGAGTGGACCTTCATAAACTAACGAAAAATCTGGTCTCAGAAACAGACGAAGGTGAACGTGTGCTTTTGATTGTGCCAGGCGACAGAAAAGTTGACCTTAAAGCAGCTGCCACCGCGTTAAAGGCGAAAAACGTTCGGCTGGTCCCATTTGACAAGGCGGAGGAAATCAGCGGGTACCCACCAGGCGGAACCCCTTCAGTAGGACATAAGACAAGAATGCGGGTTGTGGTCGACGAGGAACTTCTAAAGTTCGAAACCGTTTTTTGCGGAGGAGGCTCCAGAGATAAACTCGTCGAACTAAGAACCGTTGACGTTATCAAGTATAACGACGCTAAGGTTGCCAAGATTTCGACGCAATAAAATCATAACCAAAAATCTTAGGTGTTTACTTTTTTAACGCCAATGGTAACTGTTAAGCCGCTGATCTTGTAGGTCGACTTGTAGGCGTCACTCGGTATTCGACCTTCATTTAGAGAAACTGACAGCGTTTCTATAGCTATGTATTCTTCATAGTTTCTAAAGACTTTTGCAAGTGCCGGCTCAGCTTCGTAATAGGTTATAATCTGGTCCGCAATGTTAAAGCCCGCTTCTTTCCGTTGGTTCTGTATTCGGCGAACAATGTCTCGTGCTAACCCTTCTTCCTTAAGGTCTGACGGCAACACAGTTTCAACAGCAACCACTATGCCATCCTCCTCGGACAGCGAATACCCCGTTTTTGGATTAGCGGCTACTTCAACCTCTTCTGGAAGCAGCTTCACAACCTGCTCGCTAATTCTGAGCTTAACGCTTTTTCCTTTCTCAAGATTTTTCGCAATCTTCCCCGCATCAAGTTTCACTAGTTCCTCTTTTATTTTTGGATACAGCTTCCCGTACTTTTTCCCTAAGACTTGTGGAAGCGGCTTAATTGTGTACTCAACAAGTTCATCCTTCTTTTTCGCGAAGGAAAGCCTTTTAACGTTAAGCTCGTCAACGATGATGTCTTTGAACCTTTCAATTTGCTTAATCACCAATTTATCAGCATATATTTTTGCAGTTGAAAGAGGCTGCCTAAGCTTTATTCCTGCCTTGCTCCTTGCTGAGCGACCGAGGCTACAGACTTTTATGGTTAAATCCATTCCTTTCATTAGCTCGTCGTCGATTGCTTTTCCGTCAGCCTCTGGCCATTCATTATGATGTACACTTTCAGGAGACGTAGGGTCAACGCTGCGGACAAGGTTTTGATACATTTCTTCTGCGACGAACGGAATGAAAGGTGCAAGAAGCTTAACAAGAGTTGTTAGACATGTGTATAGAGTTGTGTACGCAGCGTTCTTGTCCTCGTCCTTTTCGCTTTTCCAGAACCGCCGTCTTGAGCGTCTAACGTACCATGTGGACAGTTCTTCCACAAACTTTTCGATGCTTAACGAGGCGCTGTAAGGATCAAAATCCTCTAGACGCTTCTTCACAGTGTTGATCACATTATTTAGCTTAGAAAGAATCCAATTATCCAAAAGAGTCAATGAGTCCCGTCTAACGGTGTTTTCTGGACTCCACTTATCAAGGCTCGCATACGTCGTGAAGAAGCTGTAAACATTCCATAGGGGAATTAAGAACTGGCGTTTGATTTCCTCCGCTTTCCCATATCCGAAGAGCAGGTTGGTTTCAGGCTTTTTAGTGCAATACATCCACCGCATTACGTCTGCGCCGATGTTTTCCGCTGCTTCGTCGAACTCTATGGCGTTTCCCCATGACTTGTGCATTTCACGCCCGTCTTCGCCTAGAACTACGCCGTACCCGAAGCAGACTTCGAAGGGGGCCCGCTTCTCCATTATTGTGCTCATCGCCAACATCGCGTAGAACCAGTTTCTAAACTGGCCAGGTAGACATTCGCATATGAGCTTAGCGGGGAACCACTTTTCCCAATACGCACGGTCACTACGATAGTTCAGTGTAGAATACGAAACGATGCCGGCGTCCAACCATGGGTTTCCAACATCCTGTACACGTTGAGATAGCCCTCCACACTTGGAGCACTTGATCTTCACTGCGTCAATCCAAGGTCTATGCGGCGTGTGTCCCTCAAAAATTTCCCAGCCTTCAACCGCACAAGCTTTAAGCTCTTCTTTGCTGCCGATGACCTCGAAGCCTCCGCATTTTTGGCAAACCCAGATGGGTAAGGCTAGCCCCCAATATATTTTCTTAGAAATCATCCAGTCTTCCATGTTTTGCAGCCAGTCAAGTTCTTGTTGAAGCCCAAACTCCGGTATCCACCTAACCTGCTTGGCAACGTCAATTATTTGGTATCTAAGGTTTCGAGCCTTTTCTTCTTCTGTTACCTCCTCCAACGGCTTGTTCAGTTTTTCACCCATATTGATGAACCATTCGTCAACAAGCCTGAAAACAAGTTCGCTGCTGCAACGCCAACATACAGGGTAACGGTGAACGTGGTCTTCTGACTTGAAAAGGAGTCCTTTCTCTCTTAGATCCGCGATCACTTTTGGCGCCGAATCATAGACGTGGGTGCCTGTGAAAGATCCGTAACCCTCTATGAAAACGCCAAATTCGTCAAGCGGAGCTAAGGCTGGTAAACCGTAGATTTCTCCAAGTTCAAGGTCTTCTTTTCCACAGCCAGGCGCTATGTGAACGATGCCTGTTCCTTCTTCTTCTGTAACTTCGGTCCAAGGGATAACTTTGTGAAATTCTGGGGCTTTCGAGTCTTTTTGGGCTAGAAGCTCATCATACGGCCCGTGGTACAACCAGCCTTCCATTTTGTTGCCTTCAAGTTCCTCAACAACCTCGTAATCGCCTTTCGGGAACACTCTTCCAAGAGCAAACCTTCCCAGATACAGGTACTCGCCTTTGTGTTTGACCTTGACATACGTAAAGTTTGGATGCACCGCCGCAGCAACATTCGACGTGAGAGTCCAAGGTGTTGTTGTCCAAACAAGCAACGATTCTCCCATCTTGCCTTTTAACGGGAATTTCAATGTGACGCCTGGATGAATCATTTCTCTGTATCCTTCGGTAACTATCTCGTGTTGGGAAAGCGCAGTGGAACATCTGGGACACCAAGGCATAACGTCTCTTCCCTTGTAGATCCAGCCATTCTCGTAACACTTTTTTAGAGCAGACCAAATGGTGTAGTTGTTTTCATCTGAAAACGTAAAATATGAACCGCCAATTTCCGGTGCCCCTAGTCTTCCAACAAGTCTTTCAGCTGAGCCCTGAATTTTCCCGTTTACGCCTTCTATCTCAACTGTTTGTTCTGGATTCTCAAGACTGTCTGCAAGAAAACGGAGGACATCAGGATTGTCCCATTTCATCCAATAGCCCAGACGAATGGATTGCTCAACCTGTTTCGCTGCGTAACGGAGAGCCCTTTGCTTGCAATCTTTTATGAATCTGGCAAGACCGTAGGCTTCGATGTCACGTTTGGATCTAAAGCCTAATTCTTTTTCTACCTCAACCTCTATCCATAGACCCTGACAGTCAAACCCGTTTTGGTAGCGAAGCTCATGCCTCTGCATCGCCTTGAACCGTTGGAAAAGGTCCTTGTACGTTCTTCCCCAAGCGTGGTGTACGCCCATAGGATTGTTGGCGGTGATAGGACCGTCCATAAATGACCAGCGAGGTTTACCTTTGTTCAATTCGACAAGCTTCTCGAACACCTTGGTTTCAGCCCAAAACTTAAGAATTCGACGTTCAAGTTCAGGGAAATTTACTGTAGGAGAGACCTCTTTGAACATTGTTCATCGCTTCTCCAAAAATACAATTTTAGGGTTTATAAACATCTTCTTTTGCGAGTCTGCGACATAATGGTCAAAATATCTACGAGAGTTAGCTCCGAATTTGGCGTCCACCTCGCATCTTGCAACCCGCCAACCAAAGCATTAGCCAACTGAAATATAAATTTATCCACAAGTATGTTACAAAAATTATGAATCTAGACGAAATTGAAAATCGAAAAAGCGTGATGATAATGGCTCTTTTGGTGGCAAAGCACTTACATTGCTGTTGATGAAGTTAGTTTGTTACCGCATTTATTACAATAAATCGAGCCAGCTTCGTTTCTTGCGCCACAACTTGAGCAGATTATCAAGTTATCTTTTGACCTTATGTTCCTTACTGTATCCACGTTGTAAAGCGAATATGGAGGTGCCCACTGATAGCCTTTCCTAAACGAGTAAATGTACGGAATGGCCAAGTCCACATTTTTACTTTCCTGAATTTTTTTGAATACTTTCTTGGAGATTTCATGAATAACCTTAGGTCTATCTGTTGCTATTGTCATAAACCTAAGCCTCATGTAAACGCCGTACCAGTCAGACATGTCCGCACGAATGTATGGTTTCTGACCGGTTTTTTTAATAACATCAGCAGTAACCTCCTCTGCGGCCTCAAGTAGAATTTTTTCAGCCTCATCCCAGTCAGAGTCAAAGCTCAACCGTAAGACAAATTCATCAAGCATATAGGCAGATTCTGGAGATTTGCTTTCTGACTTTCTTTTTCTAGAAAACTCAATGAGCTCTTCCTGATCTTTTGGAGTGTAGTTAATGACAAGTGCACTAAATAACAAGGCATTTGGAATTAGAACTGTTCTGTTCGCTGGCTCTTCGCTTCCTACGCTTCCACCGACTTGGTTCAATATCGTGTATAAAGGCGTAATATTAACGATGTCGCCAACTAAACCATATGAAGGAAGCTGCACTCGATCTCCTACGCTGAAGGGCCTAATAACTGAAACAAGAAACCATGCTGCAAGACCGCTTATTGGGCCTTGTAGGGACCAGCCGAGAAACATTCCACCAAAAGCGGCGAAAATTGTTCCTAAACTTTCTAAAGAGAACCAGCTTGAAATTACACTAAGAATGCCTATAGTTATAATAATGAACTTGTAGATTCCCTGTATCATGCCTATCTCACCTTCTTTACCGCCCATCTTCAGCATGATTGATTTGACGAAAAAGACGCCTATCCTGTAAAGAATGGTTAGTCCGGCAACAATAACGAGAAGGGAAATAAATTGCCTTGTATACTCAAAAGGAACTTTCATTAGAACTGCTGATCCACCAAAATAAAAATACCATAACAGGAAAAGTCCAACATTAAGAATAACGAGGGGCAAGAGCAGTTTTGTTTTATTCATATCGGACATCACTTGTTAAGATTAAGGAATGTTCATAATATTAAACGTTTCATTCTACATGAGACACAAATACAAACCAAACAACACACATGGTCAAAAAAGCTGCCCCGACTATATATACCCCCTCCCCCTTCAAATTCACAGCTTACTTAAATACGATTTCAAGTAACAGAACCATGAGGGTAAAACATTGGCTGTCACTGCCTTTGACATCTTGGGCATCTTAGAGAGAAGCGGGGTTTTTACTTCAACAACAATAGATGGCAAACCATTTAAAATAAGAATAGGATTCGAAAACAAGGTAAATTACTCAACAAAAAAACGAGCGATAAAAATTCTAAAAGAAATGGGATTCCAGCAAATAGGAAACACCCCATCTTGGATTCTCACACCAAAAGCGAGAAAGAATGCAGAAACAAATTAACCAGTGTTTTACCTTTTATTTTTTTGAACCGCAATTAGAATTTTCATGTTTCAACACAGTCACTTTTTTGCGAAATCACTTTAATAAGAATTTTAAGAAACTAAGATGCCTTTAGCTCACAAAGAAACGTTATTGAATCCAATAGCTCATATAACTAAAAACAAAAAAGGCTATGTGATGAAGAGAGAATGACAATAGAATATTATGAAGCACCTGATGTTAAAGAACTAGTCGACAACATCACCAAGAGCCTAAACTTCTATCATGTAGTTCCACAGTTCGTATATTGCGTAAGAAGCAAGGGTTCCAAATCTCGCCGCGTTCTCGCCCGCATACATGGCTTAGGAAGGATATGGCAAGAAACACTTCGCCATCCACCAACATACATAATCGAAGTAATCTCAGAAAACTACGACAAACTCAGCCAAGCTGACAAAGAAAAAACCATAATCCATGAACTTCTCCACGTACCAAAAGGCTTCAAAGGCGGCTTCCGTCCCCATAAGGGCTACATCGATCAAAAAACCATCGAAACCTATTACAGAAAGCTGCAAGACCTCAAAAAGAAAAAATATACAGACAAGACTTAACAATAATATTTTTCAGATTCTGAACCTATACTTAAATAAGAAAAACAAAAAAACAGATTCAGCTACACGGTTTACAAGCTTGACCATTCAAAGTTCTTATTTGAGATGTCTTCCCAACATTTATGGCAGATAGGAGTTGGGCGACCCTTATAGTATATGCTTAGTTCAATGTCAGTGTTCCTGCATTCAGGCTTCCACGGATTCATACAATGCAACGCAGAATCAACTGAAGTGCCAAGATCAGAAGGCTCCTTGCTTAATGGTTTCCTACGTCTACTTGAGGACTGTTCACCGTTCGAAGATCTTCTAAGTTGAGCAGGTTTGGATGGCTGCTCTTCACAAGCAACAGACGAGTTCAACGTTTCATTAATTATGGGTTCCAAGGATTCCACAATATTTTCCTGAAACCGCTGAATCGGCTCAATTGTCTCTGGATTAACGGCTAAAGGTAAAGTTTGGACAGACACTTGCGCTAGAGAGCTTTGTGTAACCTCTGGAACTTTTACCGCTTTGGAATTACTCGGTTCCATCAGCGAAGTTAACCCTTGACTTAGTATGACGCTTTTCTGCGCAAATTCGTTCTCCCCAATTTCTCCCAATAGAAATTTATGTTGAAATTCAAGAAGACGCATCTCCAATATTCTAGAGACGTCTAAAAGGCCACTTTGCCAACAGCCCTCCTCAACCTTAATTGCCTCTTTTAAATCAGCAGCAAGTGAAATTCCGTGCCTGATTCTTTTTTCAACCATATCAAAAGTGGACTGCGAGATCTTCTGATGCCTCAATGAATTCTGTAAAGATTCTAGCTTTTTTTCTTCACTGTCCAAGAAAGAATCGATTAGAGCAATTAAATCGGCATGGACCATGTTCGCCCAACCCACTTTAAACTGAATGTAAATGGTTAAACATCTTTCCAACATGCAAGTATATCGAAGAATAACATTCCATTTTGGTTGGCTAATTCCTTCAGTTAACAATAAACTGTAAAAAAAGAGAGAAAAAATATAAGAAATAGCCTCAAACAGTAAAATTCTTATAAGGATAATAAGCCGAAAAACATCCCAATAACGTAAATCAACCCATATTAATAATCGTATTCAAATTTAAACCATAAGATGACGCTATTGCTTGAATTTCTTCCCATGTTCTGTCAGGCAAATATATTCCTTTACTCAGCCGTTCCCTCTCAGTTCTCCATTCAATCTCCCCAGGGATAAGTATCTCTGAAAATCCAGGTCTGACCTTGCATGATTTCGTTCTTTCAACAAGAGTATCAACCTGCCTTTTAAACTCATCAATGGGTAAAAAGCTTTCAATGTTTATAGCTTGAAAGAAAAGGCCGTTTCCTTTTTTATTTGGCAAATAAGACTGCCCAGACATTGAAAGGATGCCTGATAATACTTCCACAGCAAGTCCAATCCCAAAACCCTTATGTCCAAAAGAATCGCCACCTAACGGAAGCAAAGCTCCACCATCGTAATAGTCAGCTGGATTCGTAGAGGTATTTCCGTTCTTATCAATTATGCAGCCCTCTGGAAGCTTTTCTCCCTTGTGCAAAGCAACTCTCACTTTCCCTTCAGCTACAACGCTTGTAGCAATGTCCAAAACAAACGGAAATTCGCCTCCACACGGAAAAGCGTAACTTAAAGGCCCAGTGCTTAGCAAGCGTTCTACACCTCCATACGCTGCTACGCTTCGAAGTGAATTTGCCATCGCAACACCTATCATATCATTTTCAGCCGCCATCATCGTGTAATCCGCCAGTCTCCCAACATGATAAACATTGCAGGCACATACTGTACCGACGGTGCTTTTTCTTCCCTTATTAACAGCAATCTCCATTGCCTTCTTCGCAATCACTTGCCCAAATCCCCAGTTCCCATCAACCAAAGCTGAAGACGGAGTTTCTTTTACAATCTCAAGTTTCGCATTAGTATTAATGTCCCCTCTCTGGATTGCTTTGACATATTGGATGACCCGGATGATTCCGTGAGAGTCATGTCCTACTAAGTTCGCTTTAACAAGAAGGTTAGATACCCATTCTGCCTCTTCACGAGATGCGCCAGCAGCTAAAAAAATTTTTGTTCCAATTTCTCTCAATTGCTCAGCAGTAAACACGGGCAATGCAGTTTTCCTCCTAGATGTGGATGCCAAATTTTAAGTTTCTAATAAGCATTACTGAACTTAAAAAAATAAACCTTTTTTAAAGCAATGACTAAAGTTTTTTAGATTCATCCATAATATTAGCTCAACTTTACGTATTGAGTCAGGAGCCGAAAAGTATTGAAATTAATCTATGTAGTAATAGACGGTGTTAGCGACCTACCAGTCACAGAACTCGATTTTAAAACACCTTTGGAATATGCCGAAACCCCAAACATGGATTATCTTGTAACAAAAGGAAAACTTGGTCTAATGTACGCCGTTAGCAGAGGAATAGCACCTGAAAGCGATGTGGCAGTCATCTCAATTTTAGGCTATGACCCATTCAAATACCATGCTGGACGCGGCCCCCTAGAGGCCTATGGTGCGGGATTGGACATGAAAAATGGAGACCTTGCCTTACGGTGCAACTTTGCAACAATTGGTGAAGACAAAAAACTAATTGACCGAAGAGCAGGAAGAGACCTAACAACAGAAGAAGCCGCACTTCTCGCCAAAGAAGTTAACCAAAAGGTAAGGTTAGAGTCGCATCCTGCTGAATTCTGTTTTAAGAACACTCTTGGACATAGAGGAGTCTTGGTCATAAAAAGTCAAAAAACTAAGCTGTCAGGAAAAATTTCGAACACCGACCCCGCGTACGAGAGAGTGGCTGGACTGGGTGTAGCCAAGAAAGATGTTGACATGGTTTTAGCTGAGTGTTTGCCAATGGCGGACACAAAAGCAGCAAAAATTTCAGCTCAACTTGTAAACGAATTTACCAAAAAAAGTCACAGAGTACTTGAGAAACACGAAGTTAACATAAGACGCTTAGCTTTGGGGAAAATGAAGGCAAACGTCATATTATCTAGAGACGCAGGCGACGAGTTACCCAATTTTTTCAACATTAATGAACGTTATAAGGTTCGCTTTGCTTGTTTAGCAGACATGCCTGTCGAAAGAGGAATCTCACGGTTAGCTGGAATGGACCTAGTTGAGCTTCCTCCACCTTCAAGTGATATTAAGTCTGACATGAAGATTCGAGTTGAAAAACTCCTTGACCTTCTACAAACATACGACTGTTTTTACATTCACCTAAAGGGTCCAGATGAGCCGGGTCACGACGGCGACTTTCAACGAAAGACCAAAGCGATAGAGGACATTGACCAATACTTCTTCGGCGAAATTCTTCAAAAAATAGATCTTCAGGAAACCATAATCTGCATAACAGCAGACCATTCAACACCGTGCATCTTGAAATCACACAGCGACGACCCTGTTCCTTTACTAATAGCAGGAAACAAAATCAAACCAGATGGCTTAAAAAAATATTCTGAAAGAAGCTGCCGAGAAGGAAGTCTAGGAACAATAGAAAACGGAACAACTCTAATGCCCATGCTAATGCAAATTTTACAAAAAGGCAGCTAAATTTTAAAAGCTTTTATTAACACCTTAAACCGTAGATTTTTCTTGGCGGGTCTTAGGCGGGGGGCTAGGGGTCCCTTGAAAGGACTTCAAGCCTTGACCGTAAACCCCCTTTACGACGGGCCGATAGCTGATGCGAGGCGTAAAAGATTGTCAGGAACCTCGGTCGTCTATCTGTGAGTATCCGTCCTTTGGGGCTAACGGACATGGAACGCCCTCTGTAAGGAGGTTGTTTCCATGTTTACCAGGCGAACCTGGCTAGGCCCGGGAGGGAGCAACCTAAGCTTGGACGTTTGGCGCTCAGAGGAGTGCGGGTACGAGTGAAGAGTCCGATGGTACCTGACAAAAACTGTACGTCAACCATCAGTGACCCGCCACTTTTCTTGTTTTTGACTGTTTAGATTCTATAGCGTCTCAAGCTTCTGTAGGATTTGGCAGGTTTGGCATACATCTGCGTTAGTTAATTCTCCGCATTTTTCACATTTTTTCACAGGTAAGCCTTTGACGGTTGTTTCTATTGCTTTTTGGATTTTTTCCATTGACCTATAAATCGTATATTTCGCACCTGGATGTCTTTCCTCAAGTCTATTAAGTGTATTTCGTACGTCGTTTCTTAGAGCTTCACTAGCATATGGGCAAGGCATCTCTTGAAATGGTATACAGTTTATGTAGGCATACAGGGCAGATTCACGTTCCATGACTTCACATAGCGGCTTAACTCTAAGCACAAAATTCAATGTGGCATTATGATGGACGGAACTTGACCGGGCTATTCTTGTTATGTCGCCGTGAAAAATGTTCAAAAGGAAAGTCTGGATTTCATCGTCTAGTGTGTGTGCTGTGGCGATCTTACTAACACCTAACTTTCCTGCAGCAATATTCAACGCTCTTCTTCTAAGAACCCCACAGTAGGTGCAAGGTGTGATTTTTTCTCTATATGTTTTTTCAATAATCTCGTCTAGAGTGTAGCCGAAAAGTTCCTTGAAAGACACTGTAAAGTGTTCAATTCCGAGTTGACTACAGTTTTCTGCTGCAATTTTCACAGCCTCGTCCCTATACCCCTTTATACCCTCGTCGACTGTAATTGCCCGCAAAGTTGTTTTCGGAAAATTAGCCTCTATTTTCGAGAGAATATGCAGAAGGCTTACGCTGTCCTTTCCACCGGAAACTGCGACAGATATCTGGTCATCTATCTCGAACATCCTATGTTTACTGATTGTAGTGCGAACCTTATTTTCAATTGAATCAATAAAACATTTTTTACAAAGTTTTTCACCTGAATACTCTCGAAAATAGAAAGCTCTGTTTTGCCTACAAATTGAACATTTAACCATTTTCAAAATCATTTATAAGATAGAATACTTTCACTTTTAATACGTTTCTGTTAGAGGATTTCTGTGTTTTCCACTGCAATACAAAATATGGCTGAGTTTAAATAAATTTATAGATAATTGATTTTCTTATACTGGAAGATGTTGAAAGTTGGCGAACAAACCCTTATCGCGAATGGAAACAAAAGAGAAAATCTACGATGAAAGACATTGGTTTCTATTAAAAAAATTGGTCGTGTGCAGTCATAGGTTAGCTTTCTGTGCTGTACCTGTTTTAGTGAATGGTCCGTTGTGGATATAAGCGTTTTTGAATTGGTTGTAGAGTTGTTCGTTCGTGTATCTTACGAGGACGATGGTGAGTATGTTTCTGAGTCCTTCTGTTGACCAGTGCATCCATTTGTGTTTGCATCTTTTCGAGATCTCGCCCATCAGTCTCTCTATCTTGTTGGTGGTATACGGTATCTGTACGTCTTCTAGCGCTAGCTCCGCGAATGTCACCATGAACCTGGCGTTTCTTATGATGAATGTGGATGCCTTGGTGCAGCCTCGTTCTCCAAGTTTATCAGCTATCTCGTAGAGTTCTACGAGTGTATTCTCAATTCTGGTTTTCAACCGTTCTTTATACTTGTCTTTGAGGTGCTTCTTTGTTGAGTTTACGAGTGTGAACAGGGTCTGTTTTACCGCTTTCTCCACTTCTATTCTGTCTTCTTTGCTCATTCCTTCTTCCCAGAGGGTGAATAGGAGGTATTTGAGGGCGTGGAGTATGCAGAGTTGTTTTCTCTCCGCTTTGACTGCGTTTGTTAATCCAGGTTCGTTGTCTGAGATCAGGATGCCAGCCTCGGAGCTGGGCCATTCGCCATTCACTCCCAGATGGAGAAGCTCTCCTCCTTCGGATAGGAGGATGTGAACGTTGTTCATCTCTTTGCTCTCTAACCCTCTGACCTCTGTAGAGTCTCCCAAAACTACGCCAAGCTCATCCGCTGTCTTGTTTGCTTCCAGAAGCGGTGGCGCTATCTCCTGGACGAAGCTGTGTATGGTCCTTTTTGGCACGTGAACACCTGTAGCTGTCTCGAACTCTAGGCTGGAGTCGTTATAACTCATCTTAGAAGCGAACTCCGCAAGCTTCATTCGGACATCCCTAGCGTACTTCCGGCGTTTAACATCCAAAGCGTCAAGAATCGGTGAAGATGTCTTGTCGTCTGTTCGCCGTGTCACCCGTTTCAGCTTGAACCTGACGGTTCCCAGGCTGGTGACCAGAGTTTTGGTGTAGGATCCTCCTCTCTTGTAAGGGTGGCTGCGAGAATACTTGGGGCCACAAAGCTCCAGAATGAGCTCTTCCTGACGTTCCTCAATCAGCCTCACAAGCTCATAACGTGAATGACCATTAGAATGATGAATGAGATCCGTTAAGTCTATATGCGGTCTTGGTACAGTTTTATTCAGGGTTACCTTTCACCTCCGTCGTGTTATTTTGCACAGCACAAAGAGGCTGAGGGTAGCCCTAAAAAGCTAACCTACAATTGAACGC
>JAGTQS010000028.1:0-11075 GCA_018397055.1 Candidatus Bathyarchaeota archaeon
GTTTCAGCTTCCCAATGTCTCTAGGCTTCTTCATACAAGCACACTCTCACACTCTAAATTTAAGAGTGTGCCATATGTCTTGGGATAATAGATCTCGTCTAGACTTTAACAAAGAATAAATGGTTATTACCTATTTTTACCTTGCGTACACATTAGTGTTGGGTCGAATTCTTTCAAATATGATAAATAAGAAGAAAGATGGGTATTCCATTAAACAACTTGGAGTTGTGCTATGACAAATACCTATGCAGATCAACCCAAGCTGACTAATGTTACAACGCATCTTGCAATATTTTTAGAAGCTCCGGATCGAAGTAGTCTTCCCCAGCGAGTTTTTCTTTAGGAAAGTCTGGGCGACCATCATTCACTGGTCCAAATGGTCCCCTGAAATTCCAAAGTGCCCAGCCTACATTGTGTTTCTTTAGTACGTCTAAAACGTCTCTGTACCAGTTTAGCTGCGATTTTCTTTCTATTCGAAGCGCATAGACTCCTAACTCGCCACAATGTATTGGCGTATTCGACTTTTTTGCAAAGTCAAACCACGGCATCATCCAGTCCTCAAGCCATTTCTTGTCGATTTTCTTTCCGGCGTACCTGGAGAAGAAATCCTTTAGGTGTCTGATTAGAGCCTGATCGCGGGGATGAAGCCATCTAAGATGCCTATCTGAAGGTAGTCTATCAAGGTACTTCTCCATTCTTGGTGGAACTCCGGGATACAGCGCTGGCTCGTCGTATATGTAGCATCCAGATTCGTAGATGTATCCTGCTGGAAACCAGCTGGCGCCATAGTGTGTAACCCACATTGGTTCGTACATGTGAAAACTCTGCCAAACATTTTCATGCTTTAGGTTTTGAACTGGAGTTCGAGATACGTCGCATCCGTCCACAAAGATTCTTCTGTCAACGTCGATTTCGCGAATAGCGTTAATCATTCTTTCCACAAATCTCTTGTAGAGGCTCATCTCAGCTATAGGTTCATTAATCAAGTTGAAACTGAGGAATTCTCCCTTCGAGCAGTAGCGCTTTGCAAACATTCGCCAAATATTCTCAGAACGCTTAAGAAGTTCTTCGTTATCCCATAACAATGGCTTATACATCTGATCACTTGCCACTTGAGATATTCCATATCCAGGAAGTTCATGCATGTCGAGGTTCACGTGTACATCATACTTTTCGCCCCAAGAAACAGCCCGATCGACGTAGGCAAGTTTCTTCTCGTCATAAATTCCTGGATTGTCATCGTTCTCAAAAAACATGTAGTCCACAGGAAGCCTTACGAAGTTGAAACCCCATTCTGAAAGCAAAGCCATGTCTTTTTCGCCGTAAAACTTGTCTATGTGAGGAGATTTCAAAGATGATTGGGAAAGCCAATTTCCGAAGTTAAAACCGCACAACCGTTCTTTACGAGGCATTTTCTCACCCATAATTAGTACAAGTTATTTCTAAATATGCTTTTTGCGCAACCATCGATCTTGGAATAAACCAAAAATACTATTACGTAATTCGAAAGAAACTTTCTCAGATTATAACGAAATTATACCATGTTATAATCTAAAAATAAAAAAAGGGAGTTGAGGGCTATTTTGGCATGAAGAATTGAATGGTTCCAATGATTGCTCCGATAAACATCATGAACCAATAGCCAAGAACTATTCCAATGGCAATCGGCATCGCTAAATTATCGTTTAATTTTATGCCACCTACTCTTAAAACGATTTTCTTGACAGCCCACGCTGCAAAAGCAGGTAGTACCCATGCAGTGCCCATGGTGCCAAACGTTAAGACCACACCGGCTGGATCTAAAGGCCACCAAATAAAACGGAAGTTCAAGACACTTAATACAACCAATAGTATAACCCCTGCTATAATGTGCGGTAAAATTGGCTCTGAAATTCCTAAGCCGCTGTTGATGTTGCCCCAAGGCGAATCGAAGACCCAGTGCCACCAAGCGTCATATTGGCCCATTGGCCAATTGTTAGTACCCACAGTATAGCTATACCATATTGAGACTGGAAAGCCTATAAGTGCTGAAAGAATGCCAGAAACAATAATTATTTTTGTAATGTCTCTCATATGTACGCCTGTTTCGTAGGCAACTCTATAACACATTGGAATAGTGGGTATCATCCCGTTATTATAACCAATGGGTACTCCAGTCCACCTGTTTGTTAACCACATTGTTGTAGTGAATTCTGGAGTGCGAGCGTAGGCTAGATCTGAACCAGCATATCCTGGCGGTGTATAGAGGTACTTCGTTAGGAATGGCAAGTTTGTCCAGTCAGTCATTCCGCCGCCACCACCAAGACCGTAGACCCGAGCTAACGATAGATAAAGCACCCACATTGTGAACACTATTAAGATTGCGCCTAGTATGTTTGTGCCTGCGTATAGAAGTAGCCCAAGTATTGCTATTGTGGATATTAGAATCATGATCCAACTCTGTGGGCCTGTAAGGGCACCTCTTTCAGGTTGTTCACTTTTCTTAAAAGTGCTCTTTAGGAACGGTACATTAAGGACAAACCATATTATTATTAGACCAACATATGCTCCTAGTCCTATGCCAATCCATTTGAATGGCTCGCCTTGTTGGAATGCGTGGAATCTATCGCCAGTCTGAGCAAGCGCAGTATAATATCCCATATAGAATGCTATTTGGCTTGGCAGTAATATGCATACTAATGCAAAGAACCATACTGAGAACAGTATTTTAACAGGCAATAGATAGAAAAACGCGTACTGCATCGGGTTGACAACTAAGAAGCTTAACACTGGAAATGCACTTGAAAGAAACCCAGGCATATTTCCAACACTTATTATTCCTAAGGCCCAAGGTAAATACGGCGACTGCGTCCATCCCCATATGTCAGGCACAGCTGAATTAATCGATCGTGCCACAATAGGCAAAATTATTAATGCGCCCAATAATACACCGATTAAGAAGCTCTTCAGCCTTGTTCTATCTTCAGGACTTTCCCCGCTTGATGAAATCAACATAATCGGCAAGGTTCCTGTCAAAGCCGTTGGAAAAGGTAGCTTTTCAACCTCGATCCACCGCTCTTCCAGCAATGCCATCCAACCAACCCAGAAAAACAGCCAGCAAATAACATATGCTAGCCACCAGCCTAGGAAGGGCGACCAGTCTGCCCAAGGAGTAGCCACACCACCAGTCAAGATTGGTGTGACAGCGTCGCGGTCTACTGGACCAAACACGGGATTGTCCTTAACAAGCCACGTCGCCGGATGCCAGTCATACGTATTAAGCCTACCGTTAACAGCGTTGTGAACTATGCTGTATGGGTTCCAGCTGTTACATAAGATGATGGACATTGACGAAACCGCGTAAAGCAGCCCAAGCTTTTGGCGTGTCAGCGGTTTCACAAAGGCTGGGACGACTTTTCCTATGATTAGGATTATAAACAGAATGATCATTGGTGCACTGAATGGGGTAAAGAGGTTTGACCATGCCCATGATGGCGTGAATGGTGATGAAAGTACTCCTATGATGCTGAGAATCACTGAGAAAATGACTAAGTATGCCCAAAGTTTTGGCGTTAGAATGCTTTTTTCTTCTTCCATTTTCCTCCCCTCTATTTTTATGTTCGTATATAAAGGATATATTTAAAATTAATTATTGAGGCTTTGTAAGAATGGGGAAAATAAGTTGCAAATATTTTATTAAATTATTGCGAAAGGTTCTTTAAGTTATAGGGACTAATTTTCGTTGTGTGATGTAAATGGTTGAAGCCTATGTTCTTGTAAAAATTGCTACGCAGACTGAAATGCAAGGGTATAACCGTTCTGTTGTGGATAAAAATCGTTCCATACATGGTGTAGAAAGAGCGGAGTTACTTTTTGGGGATTATGATGCTATTGTGAAGTTGTCCCTTCCGAAGATTCATGACTGCGAAAACCTGATTATTGAGGAATTGTCTATGATTCACGGCGTCGAGTCGACAGTTACGCTACTTTGTATTGATGACAAAAACTTGGAAAAGGAGGACTAATGATGGAAGCAGCCTATGTTCTATTCAACTTACAACCTAGAAAGAAAAAAGAGTTCATTCGAAAAGCGAGAAAAATCGAAGGAGTAAAAGAAGCCCGACTTGTAATCGGCATATTTGACGCAATTGTTAGAATTGAAGCAGATAGCATGGAAGCGTTGGAAAAAATCTACTTCAACCAAATCGATAACGTTGACGGAATAGCCCATTCCAGACTGCACCTAGTAGCCTGCCCAAGAACAAGAAAATAAGAAATCAATTAGGATAAAACTCAAATTTCAGGCATTTCTAGGAACTGTTCAATTACGAGTTAACACATTTTCCATTGTTTAAATTTTATATAGTGGAATTCCTTAAGGAACCAACACAACAATTAGATGTTTGAAATGGTGTTTACATGGAATTCAAAGCCATATATTTTAAGAGAGTTCCAAAAAGTCAAGTGAAAGAAGCAGGAGCAGAAGGCGTTCAGATAAGATGGCTAATTAACAAAGAAAACGATGGCGCACCGAATTTTGCCATGAGACTGTTTGAGGTTGAGCCAGGGGGGTACACTCCCCGCCATTCACATGACTGGGAACATGAAGTTTTCATTCTTGAAGGAGAAGGAACCGCATTCTGCAGTGGAACTAAAACACAAATAAAATCTGGATTTGTGGTTTTTATACCACCTAATGCTGAACACTATTTCAAAAACACTGGAAAAAATACTCTTCGTTTTCTGTGCTTAATTCCAAACAAGTAATATTTTTTTTTAAAAAAAAAATCAGTTTTAAAGATGATTTAGGGAAGTGAATATCTTAGACTTCGCCTTTGTATGACATATAACTGGTATAGGGTGGCGGGATGTCATGTTGCCAATAGATGCATAGAAGTTCTCCGCGGTGATGTATCTCTTCTTCGACCATGTGAACTAAGACATCCTCAACTTTGTGTTTGTGGGTTTTCTTGTCCCACCCAGTAAACTCAATGACGCCTTTGAGCTTCTTATGCGTTAAACTGTTAAGGAATTCTTGTGTTTCAGCCTCCACTTTTTCAGCGTAGTCTTGAATTTCCTTAACGTTTGAGAATTTGCTGAAGGGAGTTTCCCCTATTCCTTGTGTGCTTTTCTTGGTTAAAAGTCTGATCCAAAATTGTTCAGCTTGAAGGCTGTGTATAAAAATGTCCAGTATGGAATCAAAGCTTGCACCGCAATTTTCAGTCACGGTTTCCCAAGGAAGCTCAGCCATGCTTTTCAGAAACTTTTTGCGACAGTGCCAATTGTATTCAAATAAATCTTTAATGATCAACTTTTCACCTAAACTCATATTTGCCTTTAAGTTAATAAAAATAATCAAAAAATCTACGCAAAAAAGTGAATATCTTAGACTGGAATTAGATATGGTTATTCGAAAAGTTCAATCCAGATTCCGTCAGGATCCTCGATACATGCCCATCGACCGCCTTCTGCTTTTAACTCTAAGACAGGCTTATGCCCAGCTCTGCGGGTTTCTTCCAGCGCCTTTTCAAGGTTGTCAACTTTGAAGGCTCGGTGGTCAAGCCCTTCGCCAACAGAATATTCTACATTATATGGGCTGTCTTTTTCATAATAGTTCAGTTCAAGAATGGGGCCGCCTTTTTCGCATTGTAAGACGACGACTGATCCTTTGGTTTGGTCAATCTTACTCTGGCTTATTACGTTCATTCCGAGAATTTTTGTGCAAAAATCAACGGATTTTTGCAGATTCGTTACCCGTATTCCAACATAAGCAAATTTTGACTTCATAACATTCAATCTATTTATTGTATGCGTAGGTTAATAGTTTTGCTATTTAATTTTTGAAAGAATCTCTAAAATTGCTCTTGCTGCCAGTGTTGCAGTGACTTCACATGCTTTCTCGCGCAGATACTGTATCTCTGTTAAATCTAGACCGACAATTCTTCCTTTGCAGATTTCGTTAACTAAGGCTTGGAAATCTTGAAAGATTAGTCCGTCATGTTCAGGATGTTCAACGGAAGGAGCGATGGAAGGGTCAAAGAAGTCCATGTCTAAGGTTACGTAAACTTTAGAATTCCTACAAAAACCTGCCAAAGTCTTTTTTACTTTAGATATGTTTTTTCTAATATCCAATGGTGTAAAATGTAGAATCCTGTTATCTCTAATATAGTTATAATCGTCATCGTCACATGACCTTGTCCCTAATAAACAAACATTTTTATCGTTACCAAGTTCACAGAACCTTCTTAGCCAAGTTGCACAGTTAAGCCTTCGAGGGTCATGCACTTTTAAAGGCTCAGTGGAAAGTGCGATTCTCTCGTCCATGTAGTATTCTTTGATGTCAGCATGAGCGTCAAAGCTAACCAGCTTTACGTCGTCAAAAGCCTTCAAGGCGTATAAGGTTAACAAATGCGATTTCCCAAAAATCAACGGGATCTTGTTCAACTCCACAATCTTTTTTGTCTGTTCAGAAATATCCTCAAGTTTTGTTAAAGCGATGTTTCCCGCATCGAAAATTTTTATTTTATCAAGCAAATCCCGTCCAGTATTTGGATCAAAGCTTTCAATAAACCAGCTTGTATCCCTTAAGAAGTCAGCCATTCTCGCAGAGTCTCTCCCTAAAGGCACGCCAAAAATCACAATATCCGTGTCTTCTAGAGATACATAGCTGCTGGACCAACTGAAAAATTTTCTTTTCTCCATGAATTAAAGGTAACAAATCGAAAATATATAGATGTTATTGACGATGAAAAATTTTATAATATTTTAGTGTGTCTAACGTTTTGTGTCATGTTGATTTACATTTCACATTAAGAGCTTTTGCCAAGATCATTAGGTCTTCGTCAGATATCCATTCAGTTTGCAGGTAATTACAGATTCTTTCGTCACTCAATCCCAATCTACGGGCTTCCTCAACAGCATTGCGGTGTGCCTCAACTTCCGTAGGGTTAGTAACATAATTGTAACGACGGTCGAAAAGATCTTTTCCGTCCATAAACTGTTTGACATGAGTTAATTCGTGTATAACGTCGAGGTAAATGTCCACGATGTCGCCGTTATTGAGGTATTCAGCGCTTACAATTAAGTGACCATCAATATTGCTTACCCCCATATAGCCACGTCTTCCACTGAATTCGATCTTCAAATTTTTAAGCGCCTCGTCCGTCTTATCACCAAAAATACGCTTAACGGCATCAACCTTTTCGAACCCTTGAAAGTAATCAGTAAAGGGCACCATAGCCACCTTAGCATTACGTAAAATTTTAACGTTAATCTTCGATTCCATATCGACCCAACTCAACTTAAATCGCATTTTTTACATTTTTAGGAAAACTGTAATACTTAAGCTTTAAAAAAAATTCCCTCAGGCTTACTGAAAAAAATGAGGTGACAATTACGTTTTCATCTTTCATGTAAAGACAACATAAAAATAGTATGTGAAACTTAAATTCTTACTTTTCAAATAGTCCAATGATCGCTTAATTTATTAAATAAAAAATATATTGATTGAAACATGTCACCAGAATCTAGAAAACATGATTCAAAGAGCGAATTTTTGAGAGAAACCGTTGAACCTTTTGATTTAGAAAAAATAAATACAGTTTCAGAACTTTTAACAGCATTCAACAGAACATCCTTTCAATCTCGCACGTTAGCTATGTGCACTAACATATTTGTTGAGATGCTAAAGGACCCAGATAGGCCGACGATTTTTCTCAGCCTTGCGGGAGCCATGGTTCCAGCTGGCATGAAGGGTGTTGTATCAACAGCTGTAAAAAGGAACATGATTGATGTATTAGTAAGCACAGGGGCTAACATGTACCATGATTTCATTGAGGCTTTTGGCGAGCGCCATTATATCGGATCGCCAGATGTTGACGATGCAATATTACGTAAAGAAGGAATCGACAGAATTTACGATACTTATGCAAATGAGGAAAAATTTGGCGTAATTGAGAACATGGTAACATATTTTGCAGACAAATTAGCAACTGAAAAAACCAACAACGTCTCATCCAGACAATTTCTATACGGATTGGGTGAGCTAATAGAAAAAAAGGCTCCAGCTGAAGCTAAAAAGGAATCCATAATCTGGAATTGCTGGAAAGAAGGTGTCCCTATCTTTGTTCCAGCCTTCAATGACAGTTCCTTAGGGCTTGCAGTAACTGAACATTATATTCAATTCATAAATAAGGGTCAGCTCCCTCTTGTGATTGACCAGATTAAAGACAATGTCGAAATATTGAACATTAAGCGCGCAGCGTTAAAAACTGGGGTCATATACGTGGGAGGCGGCGTGCCTAAGAACTACGTGCAACAAACTGCTTTTCTGGAAAGACATTTCGGAGTTCCAGATGCTGAGCACGATTACGGTTTCCAGATAACCACAGACAGCCCTCAATGGGGTGGATTATCAGGGTGCACATTCAAAGAAGGAATTAGCTGGGGAAAAGAAAAACCCGGTGGCAAATATGCCACATGCTACTGCGACGCAACAATTGCTTTTCCGCTCATTGTTAAGGCTACACTTGAAAGGTGTAAAAATCTTGATAAAAGAAAAAGGTTGAAGTTTAGTTTTTAATTAACATGAAACCTGACTTATAAACAGCCTCATAGGATTTATGAAATGTTTCACGTAGAGAACATGACTCCTGAAGACTTCGAGTTTGCAGTTCGCTTATCCAATACTATGAATTGGGAAGCAACCGAAGAAGACTTCGAATTTATGATGAGCTTAGAGCCAAATGGCTGTTTTGTTTTATATCATGACTCGGAGAGAATCGGTATTGCAACCACAATCAGTTTTGAACAAGTGGGTTGGCTTGGAAACGTCATTGTAAGCGAGAGACATCGAGGAAAAGGGGGAGGATCTCTTATAGTAAGAAAAGCAATAGACTATCTAACAAACAAAGGCGTCAAAACCATTGGCTTATACAGCTACATTGACAGAATTCCGTTCTACACGAGACTGGGGTTCAAATTTGATTCGAAATTTATTGTTATGAGGGGAAACACATTTTATGAACCCGCTGAATGTCCCATCAAAACAGCCTCAAAAGACGATTTGCCGGCAATAGAATGCCTAGACAGAAAATGTTTTGGCGGTTCACGGGTCAGATTATTAGAACGTATTCTCTTCGACCAGCCTAACATTTGTTACGTGTACAAAAACGCCAGCAATCTCGTAGGATACGCTGTGACAAAAGTAACAGATGAAAAGTCCGAAATCGGCCCATTGGTCTGTCAAAGAGAACATGCAAATGCTGCTTTAAGTCTTTTATCCAAACTATTAGGGAATCTAAAAGGCTTGGAGATTTTTATGTGCCTTCCTGAAAAAGAAACGGTAATTCGAAACTTTTTGATGCAGCACAAATTTAGAGAGCAAATGGTTTTAGCGAGAATGTTTTATGGACCTCCAATTGTAAATGATTTTGTTTATGTTGCAGAGTCTTTAGAAAGAGGGTGAAGCATTATTGACAAGCTTTAGTAGAATAGTTGTTGACGATTTTCTTAAGCATTCTAAACCTTGTATCCAAAACATTGTAGATGGACTTCGTAGCTTCCAGACATACAAAAAAGAAAGTGTCCGTCTATTAAATGTTAAAGATGGCCAGATAAGAGAAATTGTTGTCAATAAGGACCACTTCTTCCTAAGATCGTCAGTTGAATATTCAAGTCCGCTGTTAAGCCTTGAAGAGGCTCAAGGTATAGTTGCAGCAAGATTACTAGAGGCTTGTGGAAACTATTTTTGCTTCCATGATTTGCAGAAAGCAAGCAAGGATGATGTGGATGAAATTTGTGAAATGCTATCGGAGCCGCCTAAGGGGAAAATTGTGCCTTTTCTTTTAAACACGGATGATATAGAGCCTGATAGATATTCAGCGAATCCCTTAAGAACCTCAATAGTGGAAACTGGTCAAAGCGCTTTCCCATCTGCTTACGTTAGAACAAATGATCTTAGATTGGACGACAAATTTGTTAAAAAATACGATGGCTCACTTATCTCAAAATCTGAAGAAGAACTGATTGAACATTACCTGTCAATGAGCGATAACAGTTATGTGAACTTTGTGGACAGTGTCAAGCAAAGTTGTTTAGAGTCGCTTTCTAAATTGTTTAACATTGATCTTTGTCTTCCCGTCTTGCGAATGCCTTTAACAACCCTTAAAGAAGAGGGCATTGACGGCTTGCTACATTATATCATAAGGGAGGCCCACAAGGACTACGAGTCAATAGAAAAGGTATACAACTGTATGGGAAGAAGCTTGAAAAACCGAACGACGCTCTTGACCGTTCCACATTCGAAGAAGGGATTTGGCTCGAAAAGGGCAGCAAGAGGAAAAATATACTTTGACGGAAACAAATTAAAAAACATTCAAGTTACGTATCAGACGACGCCGTTATATCCGAATGACATAGACTCAAAGGATGTTAGCATCGCTGTGGCTGATGACCAATTTGTTGTTGATGGAGAAAAAATTTTGAACTATGATTATAGGGAAACGCCATCATCACCACAATTCATTTTATATTCCTTGGGGTCACCAGAAGACGCAGCTATATGGCACGGAATCGGTGAATCAGGAGCGTCACAGCTTGTCAAAAGCTACACATCCATACATGTTGCATGCCAAAAAAATGATTTTATTCCAAACTTGGAAAAATACGGAGTTCTACAAAAAGTTCCCCTTCAATTTAATTTGATACCTGAAAAAATGTGGACGCATCCAGTTCACGGAACTATAGATACAAGCATAGGTTCAGTAAAAAATCCAATTGGCCTAGCCAGATTTGGAATGAGAATTGAATTTCTTTCACCATCAGAATTCATGAGGTAAAATAGGGGGATCCGAAGTTGTTGTTTAAGCAGATAAAACATGTTGGGGACAACTTTTCTTACATCATAGCAGATGATGAATCAAGAGAAGCCGTTGTTATTGATCCCAGCTATAATGGGAATGCGATTATTGATTTTGCGAATAAAAATGGGTTGACCATAAAATTCATCATTAATACTCACCACCACAATGACCACGTTATGGATAATTTAAAGGTCAAAAAGCGTTTTAACTCCAAAATCAATAATCGCATTCCCA
>JAGTQS010000028.1:11090-18412 GCA_018397055.1 Candidatus Bathyarchaeota archaeon
ACATCGACGTGGTTGATGGAGACATAATAAAAGTGGGCAAAATTACTCTCAAAGTGATCCATACACCAGGGCATACACCTGACAGCATATGCTTGTTATTCGACAAAAAACTCGTCACAGGCGACACTTTATTCGTCGGAGAATGCGGGAGAACAGATTTATCTGGAGGTAACCCCGCTGAGATGTACAACAGCCTTTTCGGCAAGTTAATGAAACTTGATGACGATGTCGAGATATATCCAGGTCATGACTACGGTTTAAAGCCTAAATCTACGATAGGAGAGGAGAAGAGGATAAACTACGTTCTCGAAGAACGTTCACTTGAAGAATTCGTAGAATTCATGAGAGAACCATAATTAGACTCGGTGCAAACATCATCGTTGAATATCTCTAAGACAATTCGGTGTACCATTTTCTTGGGTTTTTCATTATTCTAAAATATGTCTGTTTTATTTTGCTTATCAGATTCCTTTCTTGGGTTTCACTTAGGCAACAAATCTCTTTAAGGATGAATTCGATTCCTAAAGGAAAACTTTTTTCAGCAAATTCCTTGTCACGTGGAAATAGTTGTCCGTATTCGTCTTTTCCTCTGAAAAGCATTGCCGCAGCTGTTGCCATAGTTGTACAAGGTGAAGAAACATCGTGTTTTTCATCGAGTAATAATGCGCCAATAAATCTATCATTTCTGGACAGTTTTCGCGGAAGGTCTCTTCCCACACGGTATATAGTATCTTCCAATGCCTTGTTTCCAAATCTTTCAATTAGGTTCTCGATATGTTCTTTCATATTCTCCTCGTTAAACTCATGTGGATACTCAAGAATAAGAGCTCTACCAGATTCCCACATTGCTCCTTCAACACACTCATGGATCTTAATGTTATTAATGGCTTCCCACACGTACTTCATTTCAGGATTAGTAACATATCCAAGATATGCAGTTGCTGAATGCCCCATGTTATGAACGAAAAGTTTCCGGTCCACATAAGCAGTAATATTTTCCTTTGGTTCAATCCCCTCAACTTTTGGGACGCCCCGCTTGAAGGCTTTTGCGTCCAGAATTAATTTGTTGTACGCCTCAACATAAATGAGTAGTGGATCTTTTCTTTTTTCATCCTCGCTTATTATAGGAACCATTTTTCCAATGCTTGTTTCAACAAGTCCCACGGTAGAATCTAAAGGAAAAAATTTTGGAAGGTAATTTAACAAGCCTTCTCTAAATAGTGATGGCGAGTTCCTAATGTTTTCGCATATTATGATATCTATGGGACCTTTCCCTTGATTGATTCTTTCTTTTATTCCTGTGGCTAAGACTGGGTAGACGCCTTGGAGGTTATTAACTCCTACGGATGTGGACAATATGTCAGCCGACAAAATTTCGTCAATCACTTTCCTTGAGTCCCTAATGTTTACAGCTCGAACGTTCTCAACCAGTATTGTTTCTGGATGTCTGTCCTTGACCACTATTTTGTATCTTTTTTGCTTGTTTAATTCTTGGATTATTCTTTCGTCTACATCGACAAAAACAACCTCGTAACCTGCCTTAGAGAAAAGCTGTCCTACAAGAGAACGACCGATATTTCCAGCCCCAAAAACAACGATTTTTTTCATTCTGGAACCTTTCCGAAGACGGTTTTAGCTTTTTACGAGATATTTCTCTAAAAACTCCCCTTCTTTTTTTGGGTTCCAACCTTTAACATCGAATAATGGACATCGCGCATGAGGGTAGATTATGCCTTTCCCAAGGATTTCCCGTTGTCTACTTGCATGAATAAGGGGAATTGCTGCGTCTAATCCCCCACATTTTGCCACATAATTACCTGGATCAATAAGCCCTTTGCCCATCATCTCAAGTGTTGTTACGATGTTTGAAGGATCACTTCCGCTTGATCCAACTACTGAAATCTCGTCATAATGAATTTTATGCGTATCAATTTTTATAATTCTGTTTTTAAAGGGAATGCCGCCGAAAAAGTGAACAACGCCTCTTGGAGCCACGTACCTAATAGCATCCTCGTGGGCGTTTGGGTCTCCAACAGCAACAATCACGTCGTCCACGCCATTTCCATCAGTAATTTTCGCTATCGTTTCCTCTAATTGCTCTGAAAGAATACAGATAAGGTTAATTGACTGATTTTTTGCCCTCTTTTCAAGGGCTTTATTGATCAACTTTATTCTTTCTTGATGATGACCTGAAACAATAATGTTTTTTGGATGATGCGTCATAGCGAGTTCAGCGTTCATGAACCCCATTGGTCCATCCCCCATAATGAGTGCTGTTCCACCCTTCTTTAGTCCTATCTCGATTCGTTGTTTACCGTTGACGCTGTCTTTTACGTGATGAAAAATTCGTTCTTGCGCAGCTATAACGCATGATATGGGTTCAGCTAATGCAGCCGCGAAATACGGAATTTTATTGTCAAAAATTTTTAATAAACAGCCTGCCTCAATCGTTTCCTCCGTAATTTGAACGTACTCAGCGAACAATCCTGGAAGAGTGTATCCTATCGCCAGTTTTCTTATACCTTTACCATAGTTACGGTATCTTTCCTTGAATTGACGAGGACCACTTGGAATGGCTGGCTGAATTGCGAACCTTTCACCTACTGAAAATTTATTTCTTAGGTTTTTGCCAAC
Organism: Candidatus Bathyarchaeota archaeon; assembly: GCA_018397055.1. Classification (GTDB taxonomy): domain Archaea; phylum Thermoproteota; class Bathyarchaeia; order Bathyarchaeales; family DTEX01; genus JAGTRI01. The sequence continues at coordinate 13,725 of JAGTQS010000028.1, forward strand.
CTTAACTATTGTGACGGAGCCTTCGTGGCCTATTATTCTAGGGTATTTGGCAATATCCCATCCGTACAATAATGGATGAGAAGACCCTTGATCAATGAGTTTATTATCTGAAGCGCAAGCTGCAGCTGCGTCCACCCTTGCCAGTAGTTGGTCATCTCCGCATTCTGGAATCTCAACGGTGGACAATCTTATGTTTTGTTCGCCAACGCCAGAGAGAACAATAGCCTGCATAGTCTCAGGTAGAGAATAATCATCGGACACGTTCACATAATCTCTTAATCTCAGCATGATAAAGATGCGACCAAATAATATTTTTTGAAAAAGACATTTGTGCTTTTTGGTAAGTCATTTAAAAAATTCATGGTTCGCAAAGAGACTAGAAGTAAAAGTGTCTTATGACAGAATAGATTTCTTAAAGAAACCGGTATTGTTACACTTATGTTATTTCAACTCATATTTCTTTGCCATTTTCTTAAGAAACTTTAATCCCTCTGAGGCTAAGGCATCTGCGCTTGGCGCCATTTTTCTCCAAATAGCTGTGGACGCTGCAATTTTTTCCATGTCTTGGGTAAAAGACTCCACCACTATCCATCGATCATAATTTATTTCTGATAGCGCTCTAAATACCCCATCCCAGTCAACATGTCCGGTTCCAGCTATGCTTCGGTCGTTTTCGCAGCAGTGCATGTGCCAAAGCATGGAGCCTGTATCTTTTATTGGTTGGTAAAAGTTCTTTTCCTCAATATTCATATGAAATGTATCTAGATGAACCTTAATGTTCGGTTCACCTACGTCCTTAGCCAGCTTCACCGCGTCAGCTGCAGTATTTATAAAGTATGTTTCAAACCTGTTTACAGGCTCTATTCCAAGCGTTATCCCATATTTTTTGGCGTACTGGCATATTTTCTTCAAAGAATCAACGCTGTATTTCCATTCTTCCTCAGTTCTAGGCTTTCCTGTTATTTTTCCCCAAGCAGTGTAAATGACGCCGTTTATGCAGTCACCGCCAAGTTCCGAAATGACCTCTATACTGCGTTTCATGTGTTCAATACCGCGTTCTCTTGTCCTTGCATCGCTACTTGTTATGTCTAAATTTTTGGGCAATCCCATTGATCCCAAGGCTGTTATGCCATGTTGCTTTAGTTCCTTTTTTGTTTTCTCCACATCTATTACATCAAGTTCCATCAGCGGAATCTCAACGCCTTCAAAACCAATGTCTTTGGCTTTCTTGATGAGTTTTATGGCTGAAATGTCAAATCTCTCAGCCCACAAGAAAAGATGAACACCAAATTTTACCATGCCAAAAAATATAGTCAATAATTTGATATAAGGTTATCCATCACCATTGAAAAAATGTTTGTTAATTATTCTTTACTCCTGCAGTAGTGCAGCTAATTTTTCAGCACTTCCACGAATCCCATAATAATCTACTATTAACTGACGTATTTCCTCCTTAACCATATTCTGAGATGATTCAATTCTTCCTGTTTTCCGTAATTCCTTCTCATATGCTTGACGGATTGCAGTGCCAATATTAATTTTCGTTACGCCGTTTTTAATACCCGCAAGAACGCTTTCCCTTTCTATGCCTGATCCTCCGTGAAGCACAATAGGCACATTTGTAACTGATACAATCTTAGCAAGATGCTCAATGTTAAGCCTTGCATTAACCTTTTTTTCATCCTTAGCTGCACCACTTATAGCTCCATGAACGTTCCCAATAGCGACAGAGAGCCAATCAACACCAGTTTCTTTAACAAATCTTTTTGCCTCCTCGACATCAGTGAATCCCTTACTCGAACGGAAAAGTTCCTCATAAGGAGGCAATGGACCCTTCTCATGTCCATAGATAGCGCCAAGCTCAGCCTCAACTGGAACGCGATGTGCATGAGCAAGTTTTACAACTTTTTTGGTTACATCGATGTTTTCTTCAAGCCCAAGTCTCGACCCGTCAATCATAACTGAGTCGTATCCTAAATCAAGTACCTTTTGAATTAAGTTGTTCCAGTCGACAAAGTCCCCGTCTTCATCAATTACTGGAACATGGTCAAGATGAAGCCTTGTGTACGCTTTATTTTCGTATTTTTCGTATTCCTGTTTAACTGCACTAAAACTTTGTGCGCCAAATTTCTCTATGTCGGGAAGAGCTACCTCAAGAAGGCCAAAACATTTTAGCTCCATCAAGACCTCTACTATGGGTTTAACCATAGGCAAATAAGCAACATTAAAGGCTGGAACCAAAATATGGACCTCAAAGGCTTTACGCATTATCTCATCTAAAGATGACTCGGAAAGTATTCTTTCATACTTTTCTTTGTGATACATCAGTCGCACTCTCTTCATAGGCCAAGTGAACTAATTTGATGACTCGGTTCTATTATAGGTTTTGCAAAAAATTGTCGTGACTAGACATCCAGTTTCGAAATTATGTAATAGCAAATATTAATGCGGTCGAAAACTTTCATTAACGTGATTTAAAATATTAATATTAAGTCTGGAGGAAAATGTATGCCCTCATTTCTTATGGGTATTGATTTAGGCACTTCGTCATGTAAAACTGTGATTTTTGACCTTGACGGCAAAAAGGTTTCAGAGGCTCAAGAGGAGTATCCCGTTTATCACCCTCAGCCAAGGTGGGCTGAACAGAAACCTCAAGAATGGTGGAACGCTGCTGTTAGGACAATAAGGGAAAGCCTGAAAAAAGCTCGTATTCAAGACGAGGAAATTGTCGGATTATCCGTTACATCTCAAAGAGAAGCCGTTGTGCCTATAGACAAAAAGGGGGAAGAATTATATAATAGCATAATTTGGCTTGATGCCCGAACAGTTTCTCAAGTACGGAAAATTCGTGAACTGTTAAGTGAACAAAGAGTTTTATCCATCACCGGAGTCGCTGTTAACCCAATTTATACAGCTTCTAAGATACTGTGGCTTAAAGAAAACGTCTCAGAGGTTTACGAGAAGACTGCTTGTTTCCTATGCGCAAAGGACTACATCGTTTATAAGCTCACTGGCGAAACCGTGACAGATTACTCAATGGCGTCTCGAACTATGCTTTTCGATGTGGTAAACCGGAAATGGTCAACCGAAATTTGTTCAGCCCTAGACATAACAACTGACAAGCTTCCTCCAGTAAAGGAATCAACATCAGTTATTGGCGAAGTCTCAGCCAAAGCATCCCAAGAAACAAACCTTCCGAAAGAAATACAAGTCGTGAATGGAGGCGGAGATCGACCTTGCGAATGCCTAGGCGCAGGTGTAACTCAGCCTGGTTCAGTTAACATTGGAACAGGCACTGGATCTGTTGTCGAGGTTCCTTTAAGTAAACCTGTTATTGATGCAAAAGGAAGAATTCCATGTTGCTGTCACGTAATTCCAAACACTTGGGAATACGAGGCAATAATCGCAACAACGGGCGCTTCTTTAAGATGGTTCAGAGACACATTCTGCAGTGAAGAAAAAAGCCAAGCGCAAAAACAAGGCTTGGACCCATATGATTTACTTACAGAGAAAGCTGAAAAGACAGCCCCAGGCGCAGATGGTCTATTCTATTATCCTTATCTGACTGGTGCTTTTTCACCAAAGTTTAATGAGAAAGCTAGAGGAATCTTTTTCGGCATAAGCATCTCGCATGGAAAAGGCCATTTTGTCAGGGCGATTCTTGAGGGGGTGGCCTTCCAATATCTTGATACATTTAAGCTTTTGCGCACATTGGGCGTGAAGATTCATGAACTGCATATGGTTGGTGGCGAAACGCGAAGCTCACTGTGGAATCAAATAAAGGCCGATGTGTTAGGAAATGAGATTCAAATACCAGAAGTTGATGATGCAGCGGCTTTAGGTGCAGCCTTACTTGCAGGAACAGGCGTAAAACAATATCAAAGCCTTAAAAAGGCAGTTGAAAAGGCAGTTAAGACAAAAAAGATTTTTAAACCGAATCCTGAACGACAAAAGGCCTACACGATGATCTATAAGAATTATAAAACAATTTATTCAAAGGCAGAAAAAGGATTCATGATATATTAAGTAGTATTTGCTAGTACATATGCCTTTTATGTCAGAAAGGCAACGTTAAAGACACTTGTACTGGATTGAATCAAATATTACTTTTTGAAAGGTTCCTTTGTATGAACCTATTTAATTTACTATTCAAGGTGTTCAAGCCATTATAACGTTGAATGATTCCAAGAATTTTGGTATTACAGTAATTTAAAAAAATCAAATGGGTAAATTCTATGAACTGATGGGCGAATCTTGTAAATTGTGCAAGAATGTTTTTGGATTTTGGATGGTGTTTTAGAATTGCGTATGATCCTTCTTCTTTTTCTTTCATGAACTGTTTGTTATCATCTTCTTTCCTGATGTTATTGACATCAATTTCCGGATTGTTGCCGTTTTTAAGTCTGTCAATGTCTATACAGTCAGTTCAGGTACATCTAGGTTGCAACATAGTACAACGTCTGCGTTTAAACCTAAAGTCTCTTTTGAAAAATGTTAAGTTCATTATTTGTTTAATATTGAGATCAAACGTTATCTCTGCAATTTCTAATCTAACTAAACTTTGGCAAATTTTAGGTTATCTCCATCTGGTATAGGGTTTTTAAGCCTTTGAGGTCTGACAGGGTAAGTTTGAGGATTTCGTCGGGGTTTCTGACTTTTTGGGCGAACTTAGCAACCAGCTCAACGAA
>JAGTQS010000092.1 GCA_018397055.1 Candidatus Bathyarchaeota archaeon
GGTTTCCAATAATGTACGTCATAATTGCAGCTGTAGCTGCGGCAGGCGCAGTTGTTGCATTACTTTTGATGAGAAGCCGAAGGAAAAAATAACATAAATGTGCTAACGACCGATAGGCGACCACCGCTAAGTGCACGTTGACTCCGACAACTAGGCAACATTTGATGCCTACTTGATGTTTTTTCACAGCGTAAATCCATTAGGCTCCATGGAAGATGCCGTGAAATTATGTTAGACAAATTTTTTAACTTCGCCTGCGCATAACTGGTTCTCTCGCTGATTGAAAACGTGCATCTATGGTTATAGCTTTAAATGAAAGAACCGCTCAGTGAACAGTAATGGAACGGGGTTTAGATGACTGATCACAAAGTCAGAGACATAGGATTGGCAAACGATGGCAGTCTTCTTGTAGACTGGGCTTCAAAGCACATGCCAGTATTAGGCCAAATAAGGCAGAGGTTCATAGACGAAAAGCCTTTTGAGGGCTTAATGATCGGCGCTTGCCTCCACGTGACCAAGGAGACAGCTGCGCTTGTTGATGTTTTAAGAGCCGGCGGCGCAAAAGTCGCGGTGTGCGGGTCTAATCCACTCTCCACTCAAGACGAGGTTGCTGCTTTCTTGGCAAAGTCTGGAGTCAACGTCTATGCTTGGCGCGGCGAAACAACTGACGAGTACTATTGGTGCCTAAACAAAGTGATTGACCAAAAACCCATGGTAACTTTAGACGACGGCGCAGACCTTGTGAGTACCTTACACACCTCTAGAAGGGAAGTCTTAGACGCCGTCAAGGGCGGAACAGAGGAAACCACAACCGGCGTAATTAGACTCAGAGCGATGAACCAAAAGGGAGACTTGAAGTACCCAATAATTGCCGTGAACGACGCGTACACAAAGTATCTTTTCGACAACCGATATGGAACAGGGCAAAGCACAATCGACGGAATTTTAAGAGCCACCAACGTCCTGATAGCCGGAAAAAGGTTTGTAGTCTGCGGTTATGGTTGGTGCGCCCGCGGCATCGCGTTGAGGGCCAGAGGCTTAGGTGCAAACGTCATCGTGACAGAGGTTAATCCGTTGCGGGCACTTGAAGCCGTAATGGACGGGTTCCAAGTTATGCCTATTTCGGATGCTGCGGAACAAGGAGACATTTTTGTCACCGCAACTGGAAACCTTAATGTGATAGGAAAAGAGCACATGCTTAAGATGCGCGACGGCGTATTGTTGGCTAACAGCGGACACTTCAACGTTGAAATAAGTCTTCCAGGCCTCGATCAAATCTCTGTTTCAAAAAGGACGATGAGGCCGAACCTTGAAGAATACACGTTAAAGAACGGTCGAAGAGTGTACCTGCTTGCTGAGGGTAGACTTGTTAATTTAGCTTCAGCTGAAGGTCACCCCTCGGAGGTTATGGACATGTCTTTCTCCAACCAAGCCTTGTGTGTGGAGTATTTAGCGAAGAACCCTCAGTTGAAGGTTGGGGTCTATAGTGTTCCCAAAGAAATTGACGAGCTAGTTGCACGTTTGAAGCTTGCTGGAATGGGCATACAAATAGACGAGATGACTGAGGAACAGAGGAAATACGTTTCCAGCTGGGAAGCTGGCACAACATAGGAAAACCAAAAATTGTTTATCGCCGCGTCTATTCTGCTTTTTCGGTCTAACGTAAAGGTGTAACATTTGGACATCAACGACGTGAATTGCCTGAAAGAAATCGCGGACAATATTCGTTCAGCCGTTAAGCCTCTTTTTGGAACATTTGAGTCAAAGAAAGTTCTTGGAAGAGGATTCGGCGGAGACAGAACGTTGCTCATCGACGAAGTTGCTGAAAACTCAATAATAAGGTTCCTTAAAGAAAACAGCATTTCGTGCATCTTTATAGGAGAGGAGCATGGAGTTCAAAAAATTGGAGAAAAGCTAACGTTCTACTTAATTGCTGACGCTGTGGACGGAACAACCAACGCGACGAGGGGTATAAGCTTTGTTTCAGCGTCTCTCGCCGTGTCACCCACCAACGATTTAGGCAACGTCGAAGCTGCCTTGGTCATGAATCTATGCTCAGGCGAAACCTTCGAAGCCAGAAAAGACGCGGGAGCTAAGTTTCAAGACAAAGAAATTAAGACTTCGGAAACCCTTTACCTCAAAGACGCAGTCTTAGGAGTCGATGTTTCCCGTGCACCAAATTCTGTAGAGCTCGCAGCTCCACTCATAAAAAAGGCTCGGTGCATAAGATCCTTCGGTTCAGCGTCTCTGGAGATTTGCCATGTGGCTTCAGGATTTTTCGATGCATACGTTGACTTAAGAGGCGTGCTTAGACCCTTAGATATTGCTGCAGCCTTGCTGATCGTTAAAGAAGCTGAAGGAACGGTGACCCAACCAACAGGCGCAGGATTTAATGGGTACCTCTTAACTGAAATGAACCGTTTTTCAGTCATAGCCGCAGCTAACAAAACTTTACATAGAGAAATCTTTTCAGTCTTAAGGTAAATCCTAATTACTAGTGTGAGTGCCTATGCCTCAAAGGGTTAACCAGCTTTCGCTGCTAAGTCCAGAGGGCGCTTTTTTGCTCAGCACCGATTCAGAGCGGGTCATGGTTATCTCTGACCTTCACATAGGTTGGGAGGTTGCCTTAGCTGAAGAAGGCGTCCACGTACCTTCGCAGACAAGGCGGCTCTTTGAAAGGCTTAAAGGGCTTCTTGTTTCCCAAAAACCCGATCGGCTCATAGTTTTAGGCGACGTTAAGCATACGGTTTCAAAAATTGACTTTGAAGAGTGGCGTGACGTCCCGTGGTTTTTTGAGGAAACATGTAAGGTTGTGCCAAAGGTGCAGGTTGTGCCTGGCAATCACGATGGAGACTTAGAGGCTTTGTTGCCAGAATCTGTGGAGCTCCTTTCTCCCAGAGGCATTGTGTTAGGAGACGTAGGGCTTTTCCACGGTCACACTTGGCCAGAAATTGGAATGCTTAGTTGCATAATGCTAGTTGCAGGTCATGTCCACCCAGTAGTTGTATTTTCCGATCTCGTAGGCTTCCGTATTACAAAGCAGGTGTGGATTCGAGCTTCTTGCAACAAGGTGCT
>JAGTQS010000030.1 GCA_018397055.1 Candidatus Bathyarchaeota archaeon
CGCCACGCAAACAAACATAAGCCCACCAACAGAAAAATGTAACGTTAAAAAGTTGACTTTACAGGCGCCCTTGTGAACAAAATGTGATGATAACCAAAAAAATAATCATTTATAAATGAATCACCAATATTTTATTGCAGGCGATCTTTACAGTCAATCAAATGGTAGTGAGATTTTTTGAAGACTGGCATGATTGTCCGCAATTTTGTCGCTAAAGATGGAAGTAACGTCATCCTCAGAACTCCTAGGTGGGAGGGCCTAAATGACCTTTTAGAGTTCATTTCTTCGCTTGTTGACGAAGGTGCTGGCATCACCATGAACAAGAAGCCCTCAAGGCAAGAAGAGGCGGAATGGTTGGGTCGACTATTGATCAATCTGGAAAATGATAGACTGTTCGACTTGGTGGCAGAGGTTGATGGCAAGGTGGTCGCAAATTCTGAGTTAAGCCGAAAAACTGGATATACCGAGCATGTTGGTGAAATCGGCATAGCTATCAAGGCTGGATACAGAGACATTGGAATTGGAACAGAGATGCTTAGAACCTTGATTGCGCATGGAAGAGCAATTGGGCTTAAAGTGCTTAGCCTAAGCGTTTTCTCAACGAACAAAACAGCGAAACACGTTTACGAAAAAGTTGGCTTCAATGAAACAGGTCGAATCCCAAAAGCAATCTTCAAAGACGGAAAATACATAGACATGGTGCTGATGACAATGGAGTTATCCTAAAAGATGTTAATTTCAGCAAAAATGAAACGGATAACATAAATTGATAAAAAATTAGCGAGTTGCAAAATAAGACATAAATACATTACTAATAAAATTAATTTGTGGCGAAACTGATTGAATAGTGACGCAGTAAAAAGTGGCATAACCCTTTTCATTGTTGGCTTAATTGTTGGCGGATTTGGATGGGCTGACATAGAATATTATCTTACAGAACTACCTTACGAAGTGGACGAGGCACTATATTACCTCGGAGGCATACTGGCGTTCATCGGGTTCATCTACTTCATATATAGGCTAGTAGCTAAAAGCCCTAAACCTCCTGAAACTGTTTACGTTCCCGTTCCTACGCCAACTCCATCTCCACCTCCTGCGCCGGTAGCTCCACCTGCGCCTTCTCAGCCACCCCAGCAACCTCAGATAAAAGAGAAGGAAGTAATAATAAGAGAGGTTGTTAAGGTAAAGTGCCGTTACTGTGGAATGTTAGTGGATTCAACATTATCAAGATGTCCTAATTGCGGATCGCCAATGAGTTAAAAAATACTATAAACGTCAACTAAATTATGCACACCAATGTATATTTTATGAGCCGAAATCCACTTTTATAGGGATTTTTTCTTCTCAATAATTTTCTTTAATTTATTTTTTCGATAAAAAGTAATGGCAATAAATAAATATAATATATCTTTAGGAATAGTTTCGGCGAAATCATTGAAGAAACAAGCAGTTATACAAGGTGTCGCAATCCTAATAGTAGGCGCGATAATCGGTGGTTTCGGATATGCTGACATAGAATATTATATTACAGAACTTCCTTACGAAATAGACTTAGCTTTGTATTACATTGGAAGCCTAATATCATTCATTGGTTTCGTCTACCTCATATATGGCATAGTCGCAAAAGGTCCCCAACCGCCACCAAGAACAGTGTATGTCCCTACACCAACTCCAGCATATGCTCCCGTAGCTGCCCCTCAGCCGCAACCGCAAGTACCAAGGTGTCCCACATGTGGGCAACCTCTTGAACTAATTCAGCAGTACAACCGTTGGTATTGTCGTACCTGCCAAAAATATGTGTGACACACCAGTAATAAAAAAGGAAAGTTCGTTTTTTTAGGGCACTGAGTCGTTGATTCTGCCTCTATTGCTTCTCAAGATTGTATTGAGCATTTTCCTTTTTACTCTTGATTGTTTCTATGTAAACTTGTATTCTGCTTATCTTTTGGCATATTTTTCTTTTTATTACTAATAGAAGTTAAAGTTATCGTATTTCTATGATATGGTTTTTATTTTAAAACGGTTCCAAGATTTTCTGATGTCTTATGCCGTTCGGAAAGTGGTAAAACTTCGATGCTTGCGTCAAAGATTTCATGGCACATGGAAAACCGAGGAAAAAGCCAAACAGATATGCGGAGCTCTTAAAGCTCGACTTGAAAAAGAAGACTATGGTCAAGCTATTAGCTGGAAAGGCGTTGTCACGCCTAGGAAAGCAAATCTAATAATCGGAAAGGCCATTCACCCTGTTAAAACCGTTCATCCTGAAGAGTGGCCTACCGTTCGTGTTTACTTAGAAGACGAAATGAAGAGAGCTGCTGAATCAATGAGTGACGCTCAGCTTCTATTGGATCATGAACAACCATTGGATGGAGAAGTAATAATTGCATGGTACGATAATGGTGCTCTCGAGTTCTTAGCTGAGATTAATGACCAAAAAGTTCTAAGATGGATAAGAGACGGAACTATAAGGCATTGCAACGTCGAGTACAATTGGGACAAACTTGAAAGAGTCAACGGAGTTGCGCCACGAGGGATTATGTTTACTGGTCTATCGCTTTTGAAAAACTATGAGCCCGGCGACCCTTATGCAACTGTTGAACTTTGGGAAGCCATCATCAAAAGATTAGAAGCAGCTAAGGATGCCCAAGCGGGAAAAAGCGTACCAAATAATCAAGAAATCGTAAATTTCGAAAAATTGTTTTCTGCCATTTCGTCATTAAAGGAGTATATTGAGAGATATAACCTTGCTTTGCAAAGCCGTCTAAGCGCTCTAGAAGGTTCAGTTACCGAAAACAGGAGATTAGGTGAAGCAGTGATCGACTTCTGCAAAGCACGATGACGTTTTTATAAGCCGAGACGAGTTTTTGGCTGACCTCAAAAAGGCTTGCTACGAAAGAGTTCCTAAACATTGGAGTTACGGCGCAGAACTCCAAAACCGTAGACTGAGAGACCTTATACATAAGCTCGAAAACCGTAAGACCGGGAAGAACCGAGATTCAGAAAGAATTTCTGGTTTTTCAAGCCGCAATTCACAGTCACTTCGTGACATCTTCTGCCGCGATGGAACGGCGGAAGCAAATAAACCGTGAAGATGGAAAGGAGGAAAAGTGAAAGTGGCTGCTGAAGATCTTGTGCCGGAAGCAGTTATCGGAGAATTAATTTTGGCGAATTCTTTGGTTCTGACTTGCGTTTGCGACGAAGACAATGTAAGAAAGGGCAGGTTCGTAACCGCTACAACTTGGGAAAATTGGCCACCTGTTGTCCACGAGGCTGACTCAGGAGAACCAGTCTTTGGAACAGCACTAAAAAGCGGAAACAGTGGTGACTACATTCCAGTTTGCATTTTTGGCATCGTTAAAATGTACGCGGGCGGAGCTGTGTCTGCCGGAGCTGGAGTTAAAACAGACAACGATGGAAGAGCGGTTGCGGCGTTAGCTTCAGACGATGGAAAGTCAGGTGGACGGGCACTAATGAGCGCCAGCGAGGCAAACGACCAGTTCATAGTGCTTGTTTGCCCAGACAATCACGGCGTAGGAACCTAAAATTGGAGGAAAAATGAATGACTAACGGTGCATCGAATTATTGCAATGTTCTCATGGAAGCTGTAATGCGAGACCCTGATCTAGGTGAACATGCTTGGCAGGAAACCTTCATAGGCAAAGCTCGTGGCAACGCTCTTTTTCAGAGAACCATGAAGGAATATGTGCTAAGCGATGTTGCTCAAGCGCTTGGAACCATCCACGATCTTGCTATTAACTCAGCAAAAAAGATGGCTGTTGGCAGAAACCTTATATTGGTTATTCAAACCACAAGCCCCAAAGTTAGGTTCTACTTAAGCAAGCGAGGAACAGCATGGCGAATTAACGATGGACCACCATTGCAGACTCCGGAACACTTTGAAACCGTGGATATTAGCGTCAACTACGAGTACGGTTACGATGCGCTATTCAGCCTAGCCTACTTGGAAGACGTGCCCTTCAACGTTATTGAACGTGTAGTTAAAGACGCTTCACAAATGCTTGAGGAAAAACTTACTTCAGACATTGTTTCATTATATGAAGGCATATCGTCAAGCGACCTAGCTGGCGGAGCGGAAATATCTGCGGATACCTCGGGCAAGCTAACATGGGCGGACTTGGTTGAAGCATGGACAGCTGTTCGGAAGGCAGGATACACACCTGATATTGCAATGGTTCACCCAGACCAAGTGGCGGATTTATGGAATGACGACAAGTTTATTCACAGCTTCTATTTTGGTAACAACGTCGACGTTTCCCGTGGCATACTAGGCGAAACATACCTTGGGTTCAGAATAGTTGAAACAGACCTTTGCAGTGCTACAAAGGTTCATTTGATTGACACAACAAAAGCCGCTGCCTGTCTCTTACGAAATGACATACTCATACAACCGTACGAGGAAAGACTGAACCAAGGCGTAATCTGCACAATCAGATATGGTCTGGGAACACTGCGAAAGGACGCTGTCGCCAGAATCGTAGACTGCTAAGAAAATGGCAAAAAAAGGAATACCATTTTTCCCTTTTTTTCTTTCTTGAAAAAGGAGGACTACGCCATGGGACTAGTTCAAGGCGTTTGCAGCAATTGCGGAAAAAAGATTCGGCGAAAAAGTTCGGTTCCTCTCATCGTAACATGTGACTGCCATAAATTCTGTCCACTATGTAATTCATTAATGGAGCCATATAAGGTTGATTTAGATCCAAAAACATACAGGAACGAAGACAGTCCACTATGGGATCCGCTTTCTTGTGCAAATAAAAGTGAAGCATCAGTTAATGTGGTTTATATTTGCCATTTGCACAGTCCACCATATTTTAGCACCACGCAACCTGTTGAAGTGTTGTTGAAATGAGTCTTTCTGGGAAACGTTCCAAGTCGTTGTCGTTATCGGAGGGTCTTCTAAAAAACTTAACTCTGGTACGAGGAGATGAAAAAGAAGCTGAACAGAGATGAAAGACTGTCATTTTCGGAATTTGTCGAAGAACTTCTATGGATCGCAACCAAATCCCTGAAAAACACATAAAAACCACCAAATATTCAACGTTAAATTCGTCTACAACTGTTGAAAGGTATGGCCAAATATTCTTTATAGCTCAACCGTGTTTTGGATTTTACGAGTTTCCAACTCCTCTGTTCTTAAATCATCCTTGGTGAGTTTAAAAATAATTCCTTTTTCATAGACAAAATAGTATGCCCCATCGAAGAAAAATTTAACCTCAACTAGCCTGCCATTGCTGCCTACAGGTTCCTGCTTTAATCGTTCAGGCTTCATTTTTATTCAGTAAAAAACCGTTGAACAAAAAGAAAGGCATTGTGAAACGTAGAATCAGACAGATTGTAAAAAGAGAAGATCCATGTTTTCTTTCTGTTATTAAACTACTAATTTCAAAGCCATAAATCTGTGTAAGGGAACTCGGCTTCTTCTACGAAGTAATGTGACAAAAAATCGAATAGGAACACTTAGTTCATCATTTTTCTTTTTATGAGACTTGCAAGGTTAGTTGAGATTTCTTCCATGCCTGCTGGAGCCGGGTGGACAAGGTCAAACGTTAATCCAGAAACGGTTTTCAGCATCCTTCTGCCATCCACATATACGAGCTTAGGCAAAGCTAAGTTCTCAACCGTGTTTTTAACCACCTGTCTAAACTCGTTCTGTTTTTTGGAGTTACGATCATAGTCTGCGGCGAAGGTGAAAAGATCAATAGCAAACACCCATTTCTTAGGATGAGCTTTCGAGATTCTCTCCACAAAATATTCCACTCTTTGAGTAAACTCTTCAGTTGAGAAGCCACCAACCATGTTGATTCCCATCTCAAGAGATGCAAAGTCCCAATATTCACATTCAGCAATATAATCAGCCATCTGGCCTTCACAATGAGCCCCTCCGCCAAAACCAACGTTAATTAGGTCTACTCCTAATCGCTGAGCCGTCCTCATAGCGTAGGAGCCAGTCGGCCTCATCGCGCTTGCCCCGTGCGTTATAGATGAGCCGTATGCAAGATACTTCATTTTAGGCGTCTGACCATCTCTCGGAGGAGTCGTCGCTCCCTCTACGCTGATAAGCCTAATCGGTGAATAAATAGGTAGAATTATTCTCGTTAACCGTGGGTCGTAGGGCAGACTTTTTTCTTTTGCAACATTCTCGAGAAAACTGATGTTGTCAGGTAAGCTTACACTTATTTCTGTGGGCTGTGAGCCTACAATTTGCCAAGAAACATGGAAGCTGCCTTGAAAAACCTCAGCAATTCCAGGCATGCCACTGGATAACGTGACCTTCGCTGTTTTGTCTTCGAGGTTGAACCTAATTTCGCTTCCAGCTGCACACAAAGCGTTCGCTTCTGCAGCTGGGTTAAGAGTCACTCTGAGCTTGTTGGGGATTCTGCACAAATATTTTCCAACATTATCATTCGTGGGTAAAAGCTCAGCAACATTGTAAAGCTCTAAATTTCCATAAATCATGCGACCACCTCATGCAATTGCCTGTGGCTAAGTCTAGCGTTAATTAAATATATAATGTTTAGATTTTGCAACTGTTCAGTTGCCAAATAATTATGGAAGATACAAAATGCTGGAGACTTTCCTTGTTTCCAGTTTAATAAAATTCACTATCCTCTTGGCTTGGCAATAATTTCTTTAATTCTTAAGTCAAAGAACTTCCTTAAGTATGCAGGTTGGACGACGATTGCCGTGTCTGCTCCTGTTCCTGTACCAGCAATGGCTATGACTTCTTTATCAACAGGAATTAGCCCTGCGTCGGCAGCCATAAGAACGATTTCTACAGCAACCTTCATGCCCTGACAGAACCTATACAGTGTTTGGCAGACTGCTTCTTGAATTGTTGTTCCACCGTTTTCTTCAGCAAAGGCTGAGCCTAAATCTCCTCCAAGGGCATGGATGCACGTCAGAACCTTGACGCCTTTTTCTTGAAGCCTTTCCCTTTCTTCCGTGGTCATTGTCCAACCCTTAGCTCGGAAGCCTTCGCTTATAGTCACGGCTACAATGTTGTTTTTCTTTGTGTCGAAAATCTCGGCTACCTTAAGAGCTGTTTTTCCATGCGTCGAAGCGACGACTATGTCTCTAATTCCGAGCTCCGAGGCTCTTTTATACGCAAGGTTTAAAGTTTCATCGGTGTTTTTCGATCCAGACTTTTCAAAATAGGTGATACTTTTAACCGTCATCACAAGGCACCCTGTTCCATCTTTAACCTCTTAATATTGATTTATGTCTTTTGAAAAAACATCTCGAACCATGCCACAGAAGCAAGAAGGCCATTTATTCTTCTATTTTTCGATTATTTCAACAACTTTCTTTCTGCTCTTATGCCCCGAAACTAATCTTACATTTAAAGATGACGTGTTGAAGTGTTTCGCGAGCTTCTTGATTAACTCCATGTTCGCCTTGCCTTTTTCAGGCTTACAAGTTAGGCCAACCAGTATCTTGTCTCCCTCAACTTGAACGAAGTCTCCACGAAAAGAAACCTCAACCTCGTATTTCAGTCCGCTCACCATTTCCTCTGAACCAGTCTTTTCAGTTCCATACAAAAAGGGAAATAACTAAAATCGTGAAATTCTAAATGAAATCGATTTCAGTCTTTGAGCTTCATTGCCCAGAGTATGCCGTTTAGGATGTGGGTTTGGAACCATTCTTGGTCCCATGTTTCTAGGTAGTGCCCTAGTCCTGTGTAGAATACGCGTGCCTTGCCATATGTGTGGCACCAGCACATTGCGTAGTCGTTGTCTTCTCTGTTTCCCTTGCTCAAGTCAACTGAACTGTTGTCTAGGCTGAGGAGAACGTGAGTTTTTTCTCTGCTCCAGTCTCTGAACGTGTAAACCTCTTCTTTTAGCTTAAATGCTTTCGGCAGGTGTCTTGTCGCTGGATGCGTTTGATCCTCAACTTTTACTAGGACGTCTTGACTCCACGGGTGCCCGTTGAAGTAGCCACCTAACATTTTTCCGTATTCGGGAAACTTGTAAAAAGTGTCTGTTGCGTTGTGGATTCCGGTAAATGACTTTCCAGCCTTAATAGCCGCCATCAAGTCTGTTTTTGCTTGCTCAGTTATAGGCAATTCGCCTGTCGTGGCAAAGATTAAAGCGTCAAATTTTCCAAGGTCTTCCTTGTTAAGGAGGTTACATTCCGTCGTTGCTGTTACCTCGAATAATCCAGATTTTTTACCTAGCTCCGTTATGACCTCAGTGGCTTTTGGCAGGTAGTCATGTTTGAAGCCAGCTGAATGCGTAACTAAGAGAACCTTTTTCACCATACAATACACACCTTCCTGTTAAGCCATCATTCATTCCATGAAATATTAAAAGCTTATTTCAAAACAGCCAAGTCCGATGGACAATAAATATATGAAACTCGCTGATGATGTGATTACATGCCTGTGATGAGGGATAGAGCCGTCTGAAAAGTGATGACCACTTATCCTCTGAGGCGGCAAATTCTAAACTGGCCCATCAGACTCCAGAGTAAGCAGAGAATCCCCCGTCCACGGGTATGACGACCCCTGTAACGAAGGCTGAATCATCTGACAGCAGATAAGACACTGTGCCTATGAGGTCTCGGGGTTCACCAAACCTTCCCATCGGCGTGTGTTCAAGCACAGCCTTACCCCTTGAGCTCGGCGTGCCATCCTCGTTCACAAGTAGATACCTTGTTTGTTTAGTGATGAAGAATCCAGGTGCCACGGCGTTTACGCGGATTTTTTTCGAGTAGTTCTGAGCCATGTGAACCGCAAGCCACTGCGTAAAGTTCGAGACGCCCGCCTTTGCCGCTGAGTAGCCTGGAATCTTCGTTAATGGTCTAAAGGCGTTCATTGACGAAAAATTCAAAATTACTCCTTCACCTTTCTCTGCCATCACTTTGCCAAAAACCTGGCATGGAACAATTGTGCCTATTAGGTTCATGTTCACAACAAACTCTAAAGCGTCCTGCGGAATGTCGAAGAAAGACTGCGACTCGCTGGTTGAAGCCCGCTGAACGTTGCCTCCAGCCCCGTTAACCAAAATGTCAACTGTGCCAAAAGCCTCAACAACCTTTTTACAGGCAGACTCGACGCACGCGCGGCTTGTAACGTCAACCTTGACCGCAATGGCCTTTCCCCCTGTCTGCCTTATGCTAGACACCACTTTTTCAGCAGCGTCTTCCTGTATGTCCAGAACCGCGACTGAAGATCCCTCAGCAGCTAGAGCCTCGGCGATAATCGAGCATAGTACGCCTCCTGCGCCGGTAACAACTGAGACTTTGCCTTCGAACCTTTTGTTTTGGTCTTTCATCAATTTCACCCTTTATTCTTTTAGCTTAATTGTTATGGTATTGCCCATATTTTTTTCCTATCTCAAGCATTATTCTATAGTTGTTGAGCTTCACATAATTTGTAACCGTGTTGCCTGAGCCGAGAGCGTACCCTCCTCCTGGCATACATTGTTGAAGTACGTCTTTAACGTATTTTCTGAACGGCGAGGTTTTCATGCGAGAAAGTTTGTCCACGTCAATTCCGCCGAGTAGGGCTATTCTGTCTCCGTATGCCTTCTTATACTTCGTAACGGGGTAGGCTTCATCTTGATAGGAATGCTTAGCGTCGATTTTAACGGTTTCAATCAAGTCTTCCATTAGGACATCAAGTTTACCGCATGAATGCAAAACAACGGGTTTGCCATGTTTGTGAACGGTTTCGACGATGCGTTTCTGCCATGGAAAGAAGAATTTTCTGAAATTGTTTGGGCTCATCATTGGACCCGTCGTATAGCCCATGTCGTCATTGTAGATCACCGCACCGACCATTTCGTGCTCCGCCACTGTATCTATGTACTTCATGATTGTTGCCGCAACCCTCATAGACGTTTCTTCCACCAACTTTGGATCTACATAAATTTTCTGTAGAAGCGGAACTGTTCCAATAAGCCTTGAAACGTTTTCGAAAACTCCACTAGTGTACGGGATAACTTTCATGTCTTTTGATAAATGTTTTGTCTGGAGTTCTACGTGATCAAGTCGGGTCTCAGTTAGCTTTTCAGGATCAGGCCAAGCGTATTTGTCAATGTCCTCGTGGTTTTTGATCAATCCTTGTTGTTCGTCAAGCCACTCTCTTTTGCTGTGAGGCGTGGCAGCTGTGTCCGCCGCAAATTTCACATTATCACGTGGAAAGTCAGGTGAAGCTCTAAGCGGAACATAATCATACCCCAGTCTTTCATAAAGCTTGGAAACTACCTTAAAATAGAGGTTTAACTGTAACATGTTCGTTTGGTCTAGTTTAGTTAAGGGTTCTCCAGAAAGGGCTTCCATTACTTCTTTATCCATGTAGATCTCGAAAAATGGAACACGATCAGGTTCACCTTCTAAACGCAAAACTGTTTCAAGCCGTTTAAAGTTGGATCCATTCATTACGTATAACCTTAATTCAATTCAACACTTAAGATGTTTCTAGAGCGTATTTGATTATAATAATCCCTTTTTCCCTTTGTATTATTTATATCATAATATATTTACGATGTGAATCCAAAGCAAAGTCTGTTTCATCATTTGTTTAACCATTCGTTTAAAAGTCTAAATTACAAGACGCCTTTTCAGAAAAAAAATTTATTGCGAGTCAGAGGATTTCATTAAGCTTTACAAGTTGGCAATGCACTCATCTACTTAAAAAACAATATTAATTTATTAATAAAAGCTGAGTTTTAGACATTGTTATGTCCTAATTGCAGGGGAAAAAATAATGAAGTACTCTAAATTGGAATTAACTAAAAAATATGATTTGTTGGAAAAAGATCTTGCTGAAAAAGGGATAGACATAGAACAGGTTAAAGACAAAATTTCAAAATTTACAGTTGAAATTCCCTCATGGATATTCGGAGCATTCGGGGGTGGAAGATTCAGTGGATACGTTCCGCCCGGTGCTGCAAGAAATGTCTTTGAAAAGTTTAATGATGCGGCAATTGTGAATAAACTTACAGGAGCCACGCCTAAGGTTAGCATTCATTTAGGCTGGGATGACCCGGACAGAGCGCCCTTTGATGAGATAGAGGCAGATTCGTTTAAAAAGCTAAGAGATTATGCTCAAAGCTTAGGTTTGGGTATAGGCACTGTTAGTCCCACCTACTTTTTGGAAGGTACTCATTACGGTAGCCTTTCAGCATACAACGAAAAAACAAGGAGACGTCTCATCGAGCACACGCTTGTTGCAGCTGAAGTAGCGGAGAAGTACGCAACGAAAATTTTGACCCTTTGGCTTCCAGATGGTTCACTGTATCCTGGTCAGGTTGACCTTCGTACGGCTGAGCGAAACCTGCAAAACTCGCTAAAGGAAATTTATAGCCGAACGCCGGAAAGCGTGAAAATGTTAATTGAGTACAAACTTTTTGAGCCGGGAACATATCATACTGTAATCTCAGACGTGTCTGTAGCTTGGACTCTTGCAAAAAGTTTAGGTGAAAGGGCAGGTGTGATAATAGACCTTGGGCATCATCCGCATGGGACAAACATCGAGCACATTGTTGCAAGACTTATAGAGAACCGTATTCGCGGCGGATTCCACTTTAACGTTAGATACGCTGCTGACGATGACCACGCTGTTGAGCCGAACATTCAGGTTTTCAGAATCTTCCATGAACTGGCAACTGGAAATGTTATCGACAACCCTGACCGAGAAAAGAACTGGACCTACGTCATTGACCAATGCTCATCTTTGGAAAACAGAATTCATGCTGTTCTGCACTCTGTTGATTCGCTTACGGTGTCCTATGCAAAAGCGTTGTGTGTCGATGAGGAAAGATTGAGAAAATACCAAAGCAGTAACGAGATAATTTTGGCAAATAGAACTCTGCTTGATGCGTTCTTAACTGACGTAAGACCAATTATATGCATGGCACGGCTTGAAAAAGGGCTTCCAGCTGATCCTGTAGAAGCATACGTGGAATCGGGCTACCAGAAAAAAATAAATGAAGAAAGGAAACAACCCTAATCCAGCATAGGCGAATGCAACTCTTAACTGAAAATTAACGGGGTTACCTGTTGTGAGCTCTCGGCTAATCCGAAATTTTGTTAGCTACACATTTCTTTGTTATCTTTCTCATGAATTCCTAAATCGTACAAATAGACGAATGGTTCCAGCAGGTTCCAAATTCCGCGACTTTTCACTAGCTCAGCTACATCTGCAGTAAAATTTTTTGACGAAAGATTTGCAAATTTCACGAACGAATGCTGTCTGGATTCTGTTTCATAAGATTGAGTCCCGAAAAACAACCAGTGGATGGTTCCTTTTGTCAGCATTTAGTATTCTTTTTGTTTTTATAATAGCCAAAATTTTTGAGAAGAATTGAAAATGTTTGCTTTTCTTAATATTATTTTATTCTCGCTTCTTAGACTTTTTATCGACTTCTTCTTGTATTGCGCTTTCAACGGTTTTTTCTGAGACTGGTCCCCAAAATTTCATTTTCCCACTTATTAATGGGTCGGTTGTTCCAAATTTTCGAACCGTCTCTAATGTGGCGTCCAACTCAACTATTTTGACCTTGTCTCCGAATCTTTCAGCGACTTCTTTTATCATATGGTACATGCTGGCATTCACTGGGCACATGAAGTTTCGGAAAAGCGTAACCTCAACCTTGTCGGTGGACGGTTCATATTTAAGGTCCACTATGCTTACTTCGATGTTTTCTTTTTTCAGTGGATAATACATGACCTTAATAGGCGGGTGCTCTTTGATTATTTTGAACCCTTGTTTTTGAAAGTCTTTATAGAACATATAAACCTCAAGGTCTGTAGCGGGAACAAGGATGCCTTTGAATCCCTGTTGTTTAAGGTCGCTTTTCACGTAGTCCATCATTAATCTGCCATTTCCCTTGTGCTTGTAACGGCTAAGCAGCTCACTACAGTAGATGCAGGCAACGCCTGGCTCAACAATGAAGGGCATAAGAGCGTTTTCTGACCTTGCCCAATAGACCAAGCCGACAACATTGTCTCCGTCCAGTAGATGATAGCCTTCAATGCATGTTCCAAGGTTTGCTTTTAACCATTCCCTTGCATCAGGCAGGTACTTGATCCAATCTGTGCTTGGCGGATATTCTTTAGCGCAGCAAAAAGTTGAACCTAAATCTTCCACAGTTATCTTTTTAACCTGCATCTTGGCAACTTCTCCCACAGACGATGTAATGCATAGGAAATAATTAGAATTTGTGATCTTCTTTTTTATTTGGTTAGTACTTGATTTTGCCACACTCATTATCTTTGTTGGATTAGGGGAAAGCTTTTTTGGTACTGTTAGCGACTCAACTTTCCTTATGACCCCGATGCAAGCGTCAATAGCCTTCGTAACAGCGTACAAATCTGACAGTTATGGGTGAAATTGGAGGACTGCCCAAAAAACCATTGCGGGGACAATAATTGAAACTGTAACTTCGATGGTCTTGCGTTCTGTTTTGATGAAGGGAATTAGGAAGGCTGTTTTGTTTCTGTAATTTTCAAAGTCTTTCTTGTATTGTTTTGCCAAGTGCAGCTCTTCGATGTTCGCTAATAGAATATAGGCGAATAGCTCTATGAACCAAGCGGCAACTGTTTGTTGAGGAGTGAGAAACCCAATTCCAAAGGTGTTCGTAAGAATCCAGCAGCTCCTAGTCGTAAGACCAAGCGTAAGGAGCACTGCCTAAATATTGTGGGTGCCTGACAAGCCTGTAAGGACCAGAAGTTATCAGCCCCTTTTTTCTGTTTAATCCAAGATAAACCATGGAATAGTAGAAAAGCAGCAAGCCTAAGACAATACAGGTCTTGTCTAGAATGAAGGCGCCGTCAGCGAAGTCTTCAACGATGTTAACAAGGCTTTCAGGCAAAGAAAAAAACAACATCACCAAGTAGCTGATAAGAGGAACGGTCATCAAGCCTGTCCAGATGCCAAGAGACGGCAACGGCTGAAAAAGAGGAACAAGGAACCCTGCGACCCTTAAAAACATCTTTCTAATTAAACATTTTTCCAACAAACTCCCTCCATGCATATAAACGAAAAGACTACGAGTTAACATCGCTTTTTAGCCCTTATTGTTCGAAAATGTCAGCATTTCTTTAGAGGGATCTGTGCCTATTCAACGGTGAAGGATGCTGTCCAGAGCTCTTCTTTGAATGTTAGAATCAGTGTGTAAACTGGGTTCCCGTTCTCGTCGAACGTGAGAATATACGTGTCTATGTGGACCTGAACCTCGTATTCTCCTGGGCTAAGTCTGCCTAGGGGTATAAGGACCAACGGGTTGGTGAAAGCTTGCGTCACAGGTATGCCTTCGCCTGGGTTCGTGAAATTAACCTCGAACCTAAGCCTCAAAGGGTAAGACTCGAGCCAATTGAACGATTTAACCTGTATCGTGTATCCGCCTGTTGGGAAGTCGCCACGTGAGATAACTAAGCTGATGAAGTCGGTGGTTGAGGCCTTCGTTGTCTCATGTGCTTTCAGCTCTTGCCAGTTTATGTCAGATGGGTCAGCATCGGGTAACATTGGGTCGTGGTCTGTTGCGATTACGTGTATGCCTCTTTCGAAGACTCCTACGCCACAGTAATGGTCGTAAATTGTTCTTGAAATGTCTATAGTCGGCAACTCGTAGAACCTTCTTTGGTGAAGAGTTCCTTGCCAAACGGTTTCTCCTTTCGTTTCAAC
Organism: Candidatus Bathyarchaeota archaeon; assembly: GCA_018397055.1. Classification (GTDB taxonomy): domain Archaea; phylum Thermoproteota; class Bathyarchaeia; order Bathyarchaeales; family DTEX01; genus JAGTRI01. Next base: position 14,651 of record JAGTQS010000030.1, read on the forward strand.
CTTAATTGCGTAAACCGTGTTTTTTGGTAGAACAACCGGATATCTTATTGTTACAATAGTGCCCTCAGCTCTATAGACGTAGGTCTCGTAGCCAAGCAGGTCCAAGGGCGTTTCTCTTCCACCCGTCCAATTCATCTTTAAGGGGTCTGAGACATCCATCTCAAGGACGTTCTTTAGATACAACAAAACATAGTCTCGAACAAAGCTAGGTTCCAAGAAAGAGTCTCGCCAAGCCTCATAAACATCTTGCTGATAGTAATGATACCAGCTGTAGCCACACACTAGACAACGCCAATTGAAGTTTTCGCTTCTTGTGCCGACGGGTGTCCAAACGTAAGGGCCTGAAATGTCGTGGGCAGCATCAGGACAAATTGTAGTAGGCGAGTTCAGCTTGGACGCCACGTTGGACAGAGCTAGGGCTGCGCCTGCTGTGCCAATGATGACGGCGACAATTAATCCTACGGCTAGTTTCAAGTTCATTTCTTTTCATACATACTTCAGTTAAACAAGGGTATATTACCACATATCAGAACAACGTGTTCAAAAAATAGAACAACGAGTGTATGCAACTTCTTGCTTTTTTCCTCCTAGGCCATAATCATCAGCTAATCTCTGCTCTATTTACCTGCCAGCTTTATTTGTTTCAGTTTAATGTTGGGGAAAAAGTAGCCTTTTCCGATGGTTCGCCCTTCTTTTGACACAAGTTCGATGTCTCGGAACAGCTCCAGCATGTGCCCGCCCACCATCAGATTTTTTACCGGATGCTTTTTCTCGCCGTTTTTAATGAGGAACCCTTCGTCTATTGTGCTTGAGAACTCTCCTGAAACGGTGTTCGGCGTGAAGCTCATGTTTGTGGCGAGGATTCCAGTTTTTGTTTCTGCAATCATCTCGTCAAGCGTGCTGTCTCCAGGCTCAACTTGAACGTTAGTCGGCCCAGCTCCCACATGACCTCCGTAGCCTCCTCTAACAGCGTGCCCGGTTGTCTCAACCCCTAAGATTCCAGCCGAGTAATAGTTGTGCAGAAATGTTTTAACAACGCCTTCGCCTATGACCGCGACTCGTCTTCTCGGAACGCCTTCGCCGTCAAAGGCTCCACTGGAAATGGCGCCTGGAATTGTACCGTCGTCAACAACTGAAAATATTGGTGGGGCAACCTGTTTTCCAAGGCGGCCTGAAGCATATGTTCTTCCTTTAGCCGCTGATTCGCCTGAAATGGCGCTTAGCAGGCTGAAGACAAGGGAACTTGAGGACTCTGGGGCAAGAATAATTGGTAGGATTCCGCTCTCAACCCGTTTTGAACCGAACTGCTCGATGGCTTTTTCCGCTGCTTGTTTGCCGATTTTTTCAAAGTCCATTTCCTTTAAAGAGATTGCGTAGTCATACTCGTATGAGCTTCCAATGTCGTCGCCTTCCTTGTACGTAGGGCTTATGCTTGCGGAAACCGATGTCTTCTCAACCTCAACCGACACGCCTGTGGATGTTAATAAAAATCCCTTCATGTGACCCGCTCCTAGCCCCCCAACGTACATAGCGCCCTTGCGAACACTTTCGACAGCTTCTATCATGCTCTTAACCAATTTTCCAGCATCCTCCAATGTTAAAGCAGCAACCTCCGGGTCGCAGAGTCCTTCAACCTTAGGAGCCTTCGAAGGGCCTGGCATACCTTTAAAGTACGGGTCTGGCTGTGCAACCGCTGCAAAGCTTGCAGCACGGCGGACAGTGGTTTCGATGTCTTCAGTTTTTAAGCTCTGAGAATAGGCAACGCCGAGACCCCTGTTTTTGTAGGCTCTGACGCCTAGCCCCAAGTCGGTTCGGGACATGGCTTCCTTAATTCCTTTGCCTAGAACCTCGATGCTTAAAGAGCGGGAGTAAGCGGCGTAGACATCGTAGAAATCAAGGTTCATCTTAGACAACATATTTGCAGCTCTTTCAACTGGCGACTCTAAATCAATCTTTTCCATACTTTCACCTTCTTCCTCCTACAACTATGCCTTCAAACCGCATGTACGGCGCTCCTGCGTCAACATACATGCTTTGTCCACTTTTCCCACACATGCCCGGCATCTCGATTCTCACTTCTTTCGAGACAGCTGAGACGTTTTTAAGCGCGTCTAAAGTGAGCCCGTTGATAGCTACGTCTCTAAGGTGTTCGCCTAATTCGCCGTTCCGTATAAGCCAGCCTTGCTCAGCCTTGCACGTGAACTGGCCTTTTTGAGTTTCCACGTAGCCGTACTGGGAGCCAGACAAGAAGACTCCTGTTTTCACGTCTTCAAGAACCTCTTCTAGGCTCATGTCTCCAGCTGCGAAGTAGGTGTTCGACATCCGAATTATGGGCGAACTGTGATGGTTCTGAGCTCTCGCGCTGCCCAGAGGCTTGCCGCCAAGCTTCGTAGCTGACTCTAAAGAGTGAAGGTACCCTACTAAGGTTCCCTTGTCAACAATAAGGTGTGGCACAGCCTTAGTTCCCTCATGGTCGTAAACAAAATGCCCGTTCTTATGTATTGTCGGGTCGTCCCAGATTGTGACAAGGTCGTTTGCCACCTTTTGACCCAGCTTATCCGCAATTATAGATTGACCTCCGAACACCAAGTCTCCTTCGCTGTTGTGCCCAAAAGCCTCGTGGACAAAGAGCCCGCCGACATCTGGGTCAACAACCACTGTGAATGTGCCCCTAGGAGGGGGACTAGCGTCAAGAAGCTTCACAGCTGTTTCAGCAGCCTTCAACGAAAACTTTTCGATCTCTATGGCTTCGACAAGCTCGTAACCAGCGACGTTTCCTTTTGATTCAAACCCGCTCTGCATGTTTGTGCCTTCCTTCGAGATTACGTTGCAGTAAACCATAGTTCTGGGAGTAGTCTCCTCAACTAAAGTGCCGAAAGAGTTGTGAACCATGACTTTCGACAAAACTTCCCGGTAGCTCACGAAGGTGTCTTTCACCTTTTCGCTGTACGTCCGAGCGGCCTTCTCGATTTCAAGCATTCTTTTGACTTTTTCTTCTTCGCCTACGTCGTCTGGGCTCAACTTCGCCTTGTGAACAACCGTGTCGACAACGGTTTTCTGGTCGACAATCTCGGCTTCCTCGCCTTTCTGGGCTGAAATTGATTTTGCTCCGCCAATTGCGTCGTAAAGAGCTCTTTCGACGCTTGATTTTGTTGAAACATTTGTCGACGCAAATCCCCATTTTCCATTAACTATGACTCTTACGCCGACACCGTGCAAGATTCCCGATGACATTGACTTGGCTACGCCGTTTTCGATTGAAATGTACTTGGCTCTTTCTTCGAAAAACCTAGCCTCGCAGAAGCTTGCCCCAGCCTTCAATCCTTTCTGAACGACATACTCAAGCAAGTCCCTCAAATGTAAAACACCAGACACAACTATGCAATTAGAGTATAAAAACTATTAATTATAACGGTTTTATACACGATTAAAAAGTGTAGTTATTTCCTTAACCATATTCAACATCTAAAATGTTAAGAACCATTACCTAAGAAATTCATTTGACATTCGTGCAAAATGAGTCAAAATGGTTACTTTTATTTTTTTCTTATTTCCTTCGTTCACGTAT
>JAGTQS010000031.1:0-10244 GCA_018397055.1 Candidatus Bathyarchaeota archaeon
CCCTATACCAGATGGAGATAACCTAAAATTTGCCAAAGTTTAGTATTAATAAATTTGATCGGGAAAGTATTTACCCAATTTTGTATAAAGAGTTTGAATGTACGTTGCTAAGCCTTCAACGTCCTTAACGTCTCTGCCAATAAGACCCAAAAATTTTTTCCAAAAAATAAGATTGACCTTTATTCGACGGTTCTCTAGTCTATTCTTAAGATTAAAGGTCATCTCTCTACCCCGTTTATCGAAGTCTAAAAGCAGTATAACCTCGTCTTTACCGCTCGATTCAATTTCCCCTAGCGCACTCTCAAAAGATTTTCCTTGAGTTTTTGCAAAGAAAAAATTACCTTTAACCCTAAGTTTATTGAGACTCTTTGCATCGCTTAGTCCTTCGACAATTATAGGTATTCCGCGTTGAGTTTCAAGAACTAGGTTGTTCAAGAGCTGTTCAATTTCATCGAGTCTTCTTTCCAACGAGTCAGACATTTGTTAGTTTCGCCTGGGTTCATGCTTTTTAGGTGTTCTTAAATACCGAAGTCTTTACTATGGTTCTTGCTAACAGACGAGCTACTCTTAATGGTTCAGGAACTGAACCATGGGAGGTAAATTTATCCAAGACTTCTTTTGCTTGCTCAAAATTCATTCCCATGAACCTTACGAAAACTGTATGTCCCGTCTTAAGTTCAAGTTGTACCCTTTTCTTATTTTTACGGTATATTTTTATGCGATATTCGCAATCTTCAGGAAAAAGTTCCCTAAAATATTTGACAAGCCCTTCTGACTCTTCATAGGTGACGCAAATTAACGGAAGATTTGTTTCCTCAGCCACTTTGTTAAGGTCGATAACATTATACCAACTTACTACGCAGCCATTAAGAAGAAGCACATTAATATCTTTTCTATTAAGCTTTTTATACATCTGGATTACCTTTTCAGTAGCATCCATTCCAGCCACTGTTACCTCAGTAAAGGAAAAACCGTCAATAGCTTTATCAGCTCGCATCACAACACCTGCTAACACCGACTTCACGCTTTTCCCCTTAACGAAACTTTCTGAAATTCCCAAGGCTCTGAAGGCTTTTTTATAAACATGAAGCCTCAATGGTTCCACCATTTTGACATATTATTAATCCAGCGATAAGAAAACCTCCCGCGTCATTTCCCATGAAACAACATATTAAATAATGACTTATAAAATGATTTGGTGTTGGAACCATGTTAATTCCTAAAATCCACATCCTTTGTAATTCTTTTTTTCATAAAGCTTGCGGTTTGTACATAAATGGTTGTATTTGAATACACTTTTTTATATGTGACAATTTTATAAGTGGTCGAATAATGAATATTTATCGTGGTGGTCTTCGGATTTGTCTTCCCCAAATGAACATTCACTCATTAAAGACGCTGATGCTGCATTCGAAAATAAGCCCGTGAAGGTAATTGCTGTGAAAAGTTTTCCAGAAATTGAACTTGTAGGCATTAACGTCGGTCCTTTCGAAGAAGGAAACGAGTATGAGGTCATGTTTTGGATTGCACGTGAGCTAGAAAATATGGGAATAGTTAAACAAAGAGAGGAGACACTGAATGCAGCAAGACTTTACCCCATTCTTCACAGGGAACGCATACAGCCAATAAGCAATCTTTCCTCTCTTCCTGAAGATTTTTATCCTAGGTTAAGACGGGTACTTGAAGACCTAAAGAACATTTCCAAAAGCAGTCCTGAAAAAATGAGAGAGTATGAACATGTTCTTCAGATATCGAAGGATATTGCTGACTGTAGGCTTAAAAAAATTATTACTCTAGCATCCACCACAGGCCAAAAAGGGCAAATACTTAGAAGTTTGACCGTTGAAGAATTATCACTGTATGAACAACTTGAAAAAATTATTGATGAATGGAGACGCGAAATCCTTTAGGAGTAGATTAAAATTTGACAGAACTTGTTTTAGATAAGCCTCAAGAAAGATTCCAAATTTTCTTTAAAACAGACAAATATCGCCAAAGAATTTCCCAAATGGCAATTAACGGAGCTACTTCTTTAATTCTTGACTTTAACGACCTTCTAATTGTTGACAGCCAGTTAGCAGAGGGATTAATTGAGAACCCTGAAGAATTTCTGAGATATGGGAACAACGCAGCGTTCGATCAGCTCCAAATACAAGACCCAGAATACGCTGAAAAAATAAAAGATCAAGGTGTAAAGGTCAGAGTTAGAGGCATTCCATTTAAAACCTTATTGAGAAAGTTAAGCTCTGACAACATAGGAAAACTTGTGTTACTTGAAGGCATAGTTATTCGCGCAACTAACGTCAGGCCACTTGTGACAAAAGCCGTTTTCAGATGTAATAGATGTGAAGAAACAATAGAGGTTCCGCAATCAGGCAACTACTTAACTTTTCCAGTAAAATGTACGAACTCAATATGTCGTAATACAAGTAGCTTTGAACTAGTTGAAAAGGAATCTGAATTTGTCGATTCACAGGAGATACGGATCCAAGAATATCCAGAAGAGCTTCCCCCTGGACAAACTCCCCGTTCACTAGATATTCAGCTCGTGGGAAAAGACCTTGTTGACCTTGCTAGACCAGGGGATCGTGTGTATGTTGTTGGCATCGTTCGTGCAGAAAATAGGGCATTGCCGAGAGCTGGGAAACCCAGAGCCTTTACACTTTATATAGATGCGAACTTTATTGACTCTTCAGGAAGAGAACTTGAGTCACTCGTTATTTCTCCTGAAGATGAACAGAAGATTCTCGAGTTGTCAAAAGACCCACATATCCATGACAAAATCATTCGTTCAATTGCGCCTTCAGTCTATGGATATGAACACATTAAGGAGGCAATAATGTACCTTCTTTTTGGAGGTGTACCCAAATATTTACCAGATATCAGCATAAGAGGCGAACTGAATATTCTGCTTGTCGGTGACCCTGGAACGGCGAAGTCTCAGATTTTAAGATATGTCCCTAAAATTGCTCCTCGGGGATTGTATACCAGTGGAAGGGGAACTACAGCAGCTGGGTTAACTGCAGCTGTTTTGCCTACTGCTACTGGCGGAATGACGCTTGAGGCAGGAGCACTTGTCTTAGCGGATAGAGGAATCGCTTGCATTGATGAAATGGATAAGATGCGTCCAGAAGATAGGGTAGCTATACACGAAGCCATGGAACAGCACACGATCTCTATTGCCAAAGGTGGGATAGTTGCAACTTTAAATGCACGTGCAGCTATTTTGGGGGCTGCAAATCCAGCACTTGGAAGATACGATGCATATAGAACTGTGGCGGAGAATATTTCTCTTCCAATAACAATATTATCAAGGTTCGACCTGATTTTTGTGTTAAAAGACGTTCCTGAAAAGGAAAAGGACACCTTGATGAGTGAGCACATTCTTGAACTCCATAGAAGAAAAGCACCTCCTGAGGTTCCGCCCATTTCAGCAGATCTTTTAAGAAAGTATATTGCGTATGCTAAGGGAATCACGCCTGTCCTTACGTCTGAAGCCTTTGAAAAGTTGAGGGATTTCTATTTAAGGATGCGTTCAGTCAGCGAAACAGAAGGGTCACCTATTGCCATAACAGCACGGCAGTTAGAATCGTTAGTTAGAATATCAGAGGCAAGAGCTCGGGCAGCATTAAGAGAACAAGTATTAGTTGAAGACGCTGAGCACGCAATCGCAATTATGAAAGTCTCTCTAGAGGAAGCTGGAATTGACGTTACAACGCATAAGATAGATATTGACATAATTATGACTGGAAAACCTAAAAGTCTTCAAGATAAGCTACGTGTAATTATGAATGTTTTGGATGATATGGAAAGAGAAACCGGCATGGTAAAAAGGTCTGACCTCACAGATAGGCTTGCCTCAGAGTTCGAGATTGATAAACAGGAAGCTGAAAGATTACTTGGATTAATGAAAAGAGAAGGCACTATTTACGAACCTAAGGAAGGATATATCAGAAGAGCATAGTTTCAACATAAAAAGGGTTAAAATTTGCTTTCAGAAGAATTAAGAATTCCAGAACAAGCAAAACAATTACTTGTCGAATCAGGAATTAAGGAACTTTTTCCTCCGCAAGTTGAAGCAATAAAAGCAGGAGCACTTGATGGAAAAAACCTGCTGTTAACAAGCCCAACAGCTTCTGGTAAGACCCTTGTTGCAGAGATGTGCGCAATTAAACATGTGCTAGAACAGAATGGAAAAGTTCTTTATTTGTGCCCTTTAAGGGCTCTTGCCAGTGAGAAATTCATAGAATTCAAAAAATACGAGTCTCTAAAAAAACAAGATGGCAGGAAAGTTAGGGTTGGTATAAGTACAGGAGATTTTGACAGTAGTGACCCTTGGCTGGCAAAGTTTGACATAATTGTTGCCACGAACGAGAAATGCGATTCATTACTTAGACACAGAGCCCAATGGATAGACGAAGTTTCGCTTATTGTCGCTGACGAAGTTCACCTCCTAAACGATGCAGACAGAGGACCTACATTAGAAGTTGTGTTAGCCCGTCTGCTCCAGGTAAATCCCAACGTTCAATTGTTAGCCTTAAGTGCAACAGTTCGAAATTCTGAAGAAATTGCAGAATGGTTAAAAGCAATTCAAGTCACAACTCAATGGAGACCTGTTACTCTCAGAGAGGGTGTTTTATTAGGCAGTGAGGCACAATTTAAAGATGGAGGATCAGCGAATTTTGAGAAGTTATCGAGCAACCCCATCATCAACTTAACATTACATAACATTCAACAAGGCGGTCAAGTACTGATTTTTGCCTCAACCCGAAAAGATGCAGTGGGTCTAGCTAAAAAAACAGCGCTAGAAGTGGGCAAGATTCTTTCCAAATCATTGAAACGGTCTTTGGAGCACATTTCAGAATCGATATCAAGTTCTGGAGAAAAGACAAGAGTAAGTAGATTGTTAGCAGATCTCGTTAAGGACGGTGTCGCCTTTCACCATGCTGGTCTAGGGTCGGCACACAGAAGAATCATTGAAGACTCGTTCAGAGAAGGAAGAATCAAGGTTCTCACAGCAACTCCGACGCTTGCCTTCGGAGTTAACTTGCCAGCAAGATTGGTAATTATTAGCAGCTACAGACGTTATGACCCTGGATATGGTTACTATCCGATTAGTGTGCTTGAATACAAGCAGATGGTTGGAAGAGCAGGTCGACCTAAATATGACAAAATTGGCGAATCAGTGCTGGTTGCAAAGACTGAGGAAGAGATGGATTATCTTCTAACGAATTACGTTTTAGCCCAACCTGAACGAATATGGTCTAAGCTAGGTGTTGAAAAGATATTAAGAACCCATGTTCTTGCAACAATAGCTTCAGAATTTGCTCATTCTGAACAAGGGATCTACGACTTTTTTGGCAAGACCCTTTATGCTTTCCAGTATGATTTACGAGCTATCAAGGGCGTCATAGCTAAGATTCTCAAGTTCCTCTATGACGAAGGGATGATCGAAGCGGATGGGACTGGAATTCAGGCAACACAATTTGGAAAAAGAGTGTCTCAGTTATATATTGACCCTGTATCAGCGATAATTATTCGCGACGGCCTCAATTCTAGGGCTCCTAAACTATCAGATCTAAGCTTCTTACACTTGGTTGCACACACGCCTGACATGTTTCCAAAAGTTCGATGTTCAAACCGAGAGATTGATAAAATTGCTATATATGTGGAAAATCACGCCGAGGAATTCATGTTCGAGCCACCAGATGAGTGGGAAGACAGAATAAAATACGAAGAATTCTTGGGCGAAGTAAAAACTGCCCTAGTTTTCAAGGCTTGGATGGAAGAAACTTCTGAAGACGAGATTATTGAAACTTTTAGTGTGGAACCAGGCGACCTTTACCGTCTAATTTCCACTGCTGAGTGGTTATTATATAGCAGCTCAGAGCTTGCAGCGCTTTTAGGACACAGAGACATTTTGCGAAAAATTGTAGAGCTACGTGAAAGAGTCATTAAAGGAGTTAGGGCAGAACTTTTACCATTAACAAAGCTTGAAGGGGTTGGTAGAGCGAGAGCTATAGTGTTATATAACGCAGGATTAAGAACCCTTGAAGATCTGCAAAAAGTTTCATTGGACACCCTTATTGGGCTTCCGTTGATTGGCACAGCTGTTGCTAAAAAAATTAAGGAACAAATCGGCGGTTACGTAAAACGAGAAGAATGGGAAAAATTGTCAATGGAAGAAAAAGCTGAACAACATGCACTTACTGATTATTATGAATAAATAATATAATAACGTGTTTTTCACGAAGATGACAAATTAAGAGGTCATGATGTTAAGAACAGCAAGGGTTGCATACAGAGCTTCTTCTGTCCTAATGGTTTCGGTTGCTTGATCTGGTATCACATTCACAATAAAATCAGCAAGGTCAGGTAGGTTGAGGTTTTCATGTTTTACAATCTCGTAAAGACCCCTCGTAGGCGCACCAAAAGCGATACAGACAGTTTTGGATTCTTTCCATTTTTGGCATATTTCCTCTACGACCTCCGTGAATGGCTTTCCAAACCGTGATGTGGCAATGACCATGTCAAAGTGCCTTTCTTTTAACATCCGTCCTAATGGTTTGTTTGAAACAATAACTTTGTAACCCCAATACTCTTGAATATCCTCAGATTTTACCAGCTGTGCCTTCAATTGCTTACCTTTTTCTATAATCTTCACTGTAACACGGGTGTTTTTCGAGATGTTTTCGCCAACAACCAAAGCGGGCCGCTCAACGCCAATGTCAACTAGAACCCCGTTTTTTTGCTGAGAGATTATTACTCCTTCGCGAAACTCTCCCATTGCAAGGTCTTTTTCGCTGCTACGCAAAGGGTGATGAGGCGTTCGAAGCGGAGGTAAAATGCCACTGTACCTAAGCTCTGGCCTTATCTTGAAAAGATGTTTCCTTAGATATTGAGGTGTTTCTAAATAAGCCAATATTGTAGTGATAAGCTCAATGTCTCGAAGTTGACGTTGCGAAGAAATATCTGGGTAAACAATAACCTCGTCTACGCGAAATGTGGCTAAAGCTCTTCCGATTAGGCCAATCTTCATCGTTTTTTCTCTTAAATGAGGAACATCAGAGACAAGCGACGCTGGAATCGCTACAGAAAGAGTTTGAGGACGTTTTAATGGTATATTACCTTGCATGGATGTCAAATCTCATCTATTCTGAAATATTTTTCTATATATTTAAGTTGAAACAATGATGTCATAGAAATAGATTCATATCATCCTCAACGAAGACGTATTTCTGATATGAAAATTGGTGAGTGAAAGTTAAAAATATGTATGAGAATTTGCATATTTCCTTATAGTGATTACTGCAAAATTGAAGATTCAAAACATAATCATCATTGTTCTTCTTACAATTTCGTGCATTACAGCGGGAGCAATCTACTATTTAATCCTCCCAGAATCCGACCAAGAACAAACTTCGACATTCACCGATTCTCCTCTTTTTGGCAATGTCACAGTATACTATATTGATGTAGGCCAAGGAGACTCCATATTTATTGATACGCCCAACCGTGATATGCTTATAGATGGTGGAACTGAGAATGCCGGCAATACTGTTGTCAAATATCTCCAAGATTTGGGAATTACTCGTATAGACTTTGTTGTTGCTACCCATCCTCATGCTGACCATATAGGCGGTCTAATCAAAGTCCTAGAGGAATACAACTCAACTAGTGCTCCTGTTATAATTGACTGCGGATTCGATACCACATCAAAGGTGTACCGAGACTTCATTGCACTTGCGAATGAAAGAACCTTAGAACATGCTGTTAGAGGCCAAGTAATCATTCTAGACACTTATGTCAACCTAACCGTTCTAAACCCCCAAGATCCACTTGAGTTTAACGACCCAAATGATAACAGCGTAGTTTTAAGAATGCAAGTGTACAACGTTACGTTCCTATTTACGGGTGACAGCGAATCAAAGTCTGAAGCAAGCATTTTAAAATCAGGCCTTAATGTAACCAGCATAATTCTCAAAGTAGGTCACCACGGAAGCCGAACAGCTACAAGCTTAGAATTTTTAGAGGCTGTAAATCCAAGAGTTGCCATTATTAGTGTTGGTCTTGGAAACAGTTATGGTCATCCGCACCAAGAAACAATTGAAAAACTGACTAATTTTGGAGTTATTATTTATAGAACTGACCTTGATGGTACAATCATAGTCACAACTGATGGAATACATTACACAATAATAACTGAAAGACCATAGTTTCCAAATAATAATTTTAAAACTGGTCCAATTTCACATCATTTTTCTATAAGGTTTCAGTTTTTTATAAAATGAATAAATTTTATATCAATTAAAATATAGTTATTCCGATTAATACTTGGAATAACTACAAAAGGTGCGACCGAAAATGAAAATAACAATCATGACTCGAGTGTACTGGAAATGTTATACTGCTAAATCCTTGAATGTTTCACTTTACCCAATAATTAGAAGAGTTGCTGCGAGTGGATATGACGCAATTGATTTTTGTGAACATGTTGACGAATTTTGGCCATTAGGTTTAACCCAAGACGATAGAAAGACCATTCGAGATTTGTTGAATTCTGTTGGACTTGAGGTTTCGAGTTTAACAACCCCCACAGCTTGGCCTCTACCTGCAGGAATAACTGTTCTTTCCCAATTAAAAAGATCAATCGAGATTGCTTCATATTTTGGTGCGAAAGTCGTCATGTGTGGATCAGCTCCAAAGGGCGAAGAAGAATGGAGAAAAACCGTAGATCTTTACCAAGAAGTAGGATCCCACGCAGAGGATCATGGGATAGACATTGCCATAGAGTTTATGAATATAGGGTATCCAACTACTGAAAGTATACTTAAGTTTCTTGATGAAGTTGGAATAGAAAATGTGGGCGTATGTTTGGAAGTCGAGAATGTTAATGCAAGACCAAAAAATGAACCACTGAAAGATCACATGACAAAGGTAAAAGAAAAAATCAAGCTTATACACCTTGTTGACCCAACAAATGAGGAGATGCATAAAAAAATGAACATTAACGTTTCTGAGGTTGTAGAAACAGTCAAAAAATTTGGATTTGATGGCTACTTGGTAAACGAAGCGATCACAAGACAGATTCCATACGAGAAATTAGACGCTGAGGTTTGCAGAAGTGCAAAATTTCTTAAAAACATTATAACGAAGTCTTCTCATTCGAACATTTCGCAGAAAAAGGCATGTATTTGAGATGATTTTTCAGTTTATTGCAGAAATTTGATTCTTGAATTATTAAGTTCGGGAATTTAGGAAAGGTTAAAATCTACTTACAACCAATTAACATTTGAATTGTATGGAAAGCGAGAAATATCGAAGATTTTTGGAAAAACAAGCTGAGAAAAATCCTGTAAAAATTGAGGATTCTACTGCTAATAAAGGCTTTAAAATTACTTGGGATAATGTTCGAGACGAACCCAAACGTAGAAGTTCATCTGACATTCTTGATTCGCTCTATTTAGGGAAAAACATGGAGGAAACCGTTATTGTAGAACGTAAGGTCGCAGGGTTACTTAGGGACAGGCTTAGAGGGCTTGAGGATGAAAACCTCAGACTTAGAAGAAGGTTAACTACGCTCAAAATATTGTTGGTAGCACTAGGAACAGGCTTGTTATTCGTAACCATTCTGCTTCTTAGCATGATTATACCTCAATTTAGAGTAATACTATAGGTGAGATTAGTGAATATCCAAAGCAAAATTTTACAGCTTGAAAAAGAAATTAATTTGCGGTTTGTAGGAAACGAAGAAGCAATACGCATGATGATTTTGAATCAACTTCATCCTAGGTCAACAACCCTTATTAGAGCTGGTCGAGGCGTAGGAAAATCAACACTGATGCTTTTACTGCTTAAAGGCATATGTGGAGACGACTTGGTTGTCGTTTCCGGAGCGTCAGAAGTTAAAAGAGGCGAAGTTGTTGGAAGATTACATATTCCATCTCTTGAAAAAGAAGGCGTCGAAAAAGTTCTTTGGGCAGCCTTCATACAAAGTAAAGGAAAAGCATTGGATGAAGTTAATAGGCTTAATCCTTACACTACTGCTAACATACATCATTTAATGCAGTTTGGCGAAGTTTGGGCTTACGGTAAAAGAGCAAAAGTTGGAGACTATGTCTTAATTGCTAATGAAAATCCTATGGATGCAACCTCGTTTATTCATCCCCCACCTTTTTATGATAGGTTCGACATATGCCTCTTTTTACGTTCGTTGACACTTAGCGAAAAATGAACCACTGAAA
>JAGTQS010000031.1:10264-11738 GCA_018397055.1 Candidatus Bathyarchaeota archaeon
TGGAACCTTATTAGTTCGATGCCTCAAGTTTTATCATTTGATGAACTTGAGGAAGCTCGAAAAGAGGTTGCAACGATTGAGCTTGACCCAAGCGTTGTTGGCAACATAAACCTTTTGGTAAGAGATTTCCAGGCATGCATTCGCGATAAAGAGGAGTCAGAAATTAAACCTCCAGCATTGTGTGAGGGGTGTCATTTCATAAGAGATATTTGTGGCACAATCAGAGAACCACTTAGTGAACGCGCCACTGTAGCTTTAACACATTTAGCTAAAGCTGCTCAGTGGCTTAACGGTAAATGTGAGTTTGAGGATATTCTTAAAATGGCACTTTTGGTCTTTCCACATCGATTAACTCTTGTCCGAACAAGAAACATCATCAATGACATGATTGAAATTCTCGAAAGAGAAAGAGTGAAAATGGCAGATAGGAACGCGAGAAAACAGTGGCCTCTTCTAAATGAACTATTAAAAGATTTCAACCGGTCAGTTTATGGATTAGCAAGAGAAGCAGCGATCGAAGACGTTGCGTTTGCAGAGGAGCTGATTCGCCTTGAAGACCAATGGGTTAATGAAGGACGCTTGAGGCAAGACGATACATTATCCACTCAAATGGGTTGGAGACGACCATCATACCAGGGTGTTCCTTTTTAATGAAAGAACAAGAGATTGATATACTGAATCTTTTCAATCAAGCCTGGATTGAACTTAGTTGTCCACCTGTCAAACTATCTATTAGTGAAGATGATGAAAACAATCCGAATTTTTCTGCAATAAATGGAACAGTTTTCTTTAAGCCTGAAATTATTCCTCAAGGGGTTGATCCAAACCAATATTTGCTTTGGTTTTTTCGCCATGAGCTTTCTCACATTCATCATTGTCCATACGATATTAAGACAGCATACAGCCTAGAGCAAGCAGCGTATGAAATTGTTCAAGATTGGGACCTTGCTTACTTGGCGACTCATATTTTTTCGAACGTGCAAGTTGACGTTAACTATTTGCCAAAGAGGTTTGGGGAAGTTCCTTATTTTATGCGTGTAATTGGCAAAAAGTGCCAGTCTCTAATTGAGCAAATCATGCAAGAGATATACCTTTGGGTTTATCCAACAGTTAAGTCTGAAAACAAAGAGATTGCTGATACTGCAAAAGAAATACTTATCATAAGTAGCCTTGAAAGAACTTGGCACATAAAGGTTCAAATGATTGCTTACATTTTAGGAAGATTAGTGGCAAAAAACTCAAGGCTTTTGTCAGGGAAAAAGGTTAAAGAAATTATTAAAAAAACCCCATTACTTGTACGGGAAGATTTTTTACATTCTTCAATTGATAGGTTTACAGAAACCTATGGATCAATCTCAGACGAAGCAGCTGCAAAAGCATTTTTTAAGCAATGGATGCAACCCCGTATTTCGGAAAAAGAGATAGAAAAAATTAAGGATCTAGTTGAAGAAAAAGGTAAGCAATTGAAGGCACA
>JAGTQS010000031.1:11750-17629 GCA_018397055.1 Candidatus Bathyarchaeota archaeon
GAAAAAGAAAAAAGAAGATATTTTTACAGACCAGCAACACCTAGAAAAATCTCAGCAACAAAAAGATCAAATTCCAGATAGGCCTCCATCAATTGACTTGTTTGGTGCTGAACCTCGCCTTCCAACATCAGTTTCAAAACCATATCAGAAAATAAAATCTGAAATTTTAGAAAATATGCTTTGGAAAAGATACTGGTACAAATCAAGAGCTCAGCAGACAATTATTCAGTATTTGACAGCGAGTAGAAGTCGTCGCCCGGTTTGGGCATTAATGAGATACCCCGTTGAATGGTACATTGAAGATGAAATTGAAGACCTTGACATTGAAACAAGTATGGATGAAGGCCCACTCATTCCAGAAGTTACAACCCTCAAGTGGGTAGAAGAACCTACGCCTCATGGGCAATCATTAGCAAGTGGCTATGTTCCTTCGGCATTAATAGTTCTTGATGTTAGCCGTAGCATGGCTGACGTGAGAAACGAAGCAGCAGTTGCAGCATACATTGCCTATCTAAGCGCTCGAAGGGCAGGCGGACAAACAGCAACCATCGTTTTTTCGACAGGCTTTGTTTCCACGGATTGGGACACATCTGAGGAACTGAAAGAACTTTCGCTTACAATGGAGTTTGGTGAGTTCACTGTTTTTCCAACCCCTGAGATTTCTAGGCTTGTTTCAGCTAATGTTGGACCGTGTTTCGTTGTTATAATTACAGATGGTGGATGGCAGAATGTTGAGGAAGCTGTGCCAGCGCTTGAACGCGTTGTAGACGCAGGTCACAAACTTGTGATATTACTTCTCAAAGGTAAAGAATACCAAGATAGAATTGAATTGATTAAACGCACTCCAGACCTAAGATTCTATAAAATTGCAAACCCCGAGGTTGACCTACAAGGATTAATCTTGTCTGAAAGTATGAAGACCTATAAAACTTTTCTCTGGTAACAATTCATGTTATAATCTCAACGCATTTTTTGAAAAGAAAATTGGATTTTTCTTACTCTTCCTCAAGAAACTCATTTGGTCTAGGAGGTTCTGGACTCATGCCTCTTCGAGTTCTGATCTGTCTTATTACTTCCATCTGTAAAGATTCTGGAATAGGAGACCACCTACTGAATTGTGTTGCCCAGAAAGCTCTTCCTTGAGTAGAGGATCTTAATTCATCAGCTAATCCAAAGGATTCAGCCACTGGAATTTCTGCTTTAATTATCATCATGTCCTCTTCGTTAATCATATCCAGCAATTTTCCACGTCTTTTTTGAACAATCGTTATTACTGGACTTACGAAGTCATTTGGAACCTTACATTCAAAGCTCAAAATTGGTTCCAAAAGTTGCGGACTACACAAAAGGAAGCATCCCCATATTGGACGCCATGTCATAGGCAAAATTTGAGCAGGACCTCTGTGAACTGGATCTTCATGAACAACAATATCCTCCAAATTCACCTTCAGACCATAAGCAGGCTCTTTTGCCAACACTGACTGATGAACGGCCTCCCTAAAGCCTGATTTGACATGGTCTATAATTTCTTCAACATACTGTTTTCCCTTAATCCTGTTGACAAGAAGATTTATGCCCTCAATAGCAATTACGTTACGAGCGTCTTCTGTTGTCCAACCAAAATTCCGTAACATGACCTGTCTTTCGTCACGTTTTTGCATCTCCGAAATTCTACCTTCTTTTAATGCGTTAATGACCTCATCTGAAAGTTTCTCAACAGTTACCCACAATTTATTATGCTTGTTTGGACTCTTACCTAGAACTGGTGGACCTTGATAATTGCGGCTGATTGTCTCGCGGTAAATAACAATAGGTTTACTTAGTCGAGCCTTCAACCCTGCCTCTTGCATACGATAAGCAGTGACTTCAAGGTGCAATTCACCCATTCCGCTTAATAGGTATTCTCCGCTCTCTTGGTTCATTGTAAAATGAAGGTTTGGATCCTCAAGAGTCAACTTGTGCATGACTTTGTCAAATAAAGGTAGGTCCTTAATATCTTCAGGTTCAACAGCCACTGTGACAACAGGCTCGGAAACATACTTTAACGCCTCGAAGGGTTGTGTTTCAACTCCCTCCTCAGCGAGGGTTTCTCCAACACGAATCGATGGCAATCCAGAAACCGCAGCTATGTTTCCTGCTGGAATCTTATCAACGATAACCCTATCCGCAGCCATGCTCATGTAAACTTGCTGAATTATGCCCGATTGTCTTCCAGTAATAAGATGAACCGTCTTTCCTTTCTCAACTGATCCGCTAAATACTCGTCCAATGGCAACAACTCCACTATGAGGGTCAACTTCAACTGTTGTTATACACATCAGAAGCGGTCCATTTGGATCAACCTTGGCCATGGCTTCGCCTACACGACTTTTCAAGTCTCCAGGCCAAATTTGACTTTGCCTATATGGTTGTGCGTCTAGAGGATTTGGTAGATGTTCACAGAACATGTCTAGTATTGGTTCCCATAGTGGAACCTTTTTACTTAAGGCATCAACTTTTTTACCTATATCTTCTGGCTCTCCAGTATATGCGTCGATTACATCTTTGAAAGTCACACCCTTAGCCTTCATGTAGGGAAAATTGAAACCCCATTTATGGAGAGCTGATCCAAATGCGACTCGGCCGTCTTCGATTCTTACCTGCCAGTCCTTCTTATGTTCAGGTGGTGCATACCTTTCGATGAGTGTATTAACCCTAACAATAATTTTGGCGAATTTATTTTGCATTTCCTCAGGTGTAAGCTTGATTTCTTTAATGAGCCGATCGACTTTGTTAATGAAAAGAAGCGGTTTAACTCTTTCACGCAAAGCTTGCATCAGAACAGTTTCGGTTTGTGTCATGGGACCTTCTACAGCATCTACAACTACAAGAGCGCCGTCTGCAGCTCTAAGGCTTCTTGTAACAGCTCCACTAAAGTCTATGTGTCCAGGAGTATCAATCAAGTTTATGAGATAGTCTTCTCCCTTAAAATTGTGGGTTAAGCTTATATTTGATGCAAATACTGTCATTTGCCTTTTCTGTTCAAGTTCCCAAGAATCAAGGAATAACTTTTGTCCAGCTGTTTGTTCGCTTATAATGCCCGCTGCAGCAAGCAAGCTGTCTGAAAGTGTTGTTTTTCCATGATCAACATGAGCAATTATGCTAGTGTTTCTTATCCTTTTGGTTTCATTCATTAGCTTAACAATTTCTTCGAGCTGTTTGTAACGTCCCACGATTCATTTCTCCTTTGTCTTGATTTTCTTTGGCAACTTTGAATGTGTTCGAGTATTAAATAATAAGGCTTAGATTTTAAGTTAACGAACTTGTTAAACCGAGACTATTTAACTTTTCGTTACTGGTTGGTTAGTAAAGGTAAATGTTTGATTGATACATCTGCAAAAAACAGCCTTGATTTTTTCAATCTTGAGTTTTAAACGTCAGAAAAGTTAATTTAACACGGTTATATTATTATGGAACTCAGTTGAACAAAGATAATTTTCAAGTAGACCTTGAAAAAAGTAAAAGTTACGGGGACCTTTTCGTAGTTGTCAAAAAGGCGGTAAAGAAGGTCTTAGGCCAAACTCGTTCAGGATTGTTGCTTTACTTAGGTGACTTACCTCTTAACGTAGGGGCATACCATCAAGTTGGTTCCAATGGCATAGTTTTGAATAGAAGGGTTTTAGAAATTGTTTCAAGATCTATAAAAACAGAGGTCGAAATGAATTCTTTTGTCTTTTCACTTCTATTGCATGAGTATTTGCATTCTCTTGGCTATCTCGACGAAGCGGAAGTTAAAAGGCTAGTTCATAATATTTGCATAAAGATTTTTGGTGAAGATCACCCAACAGTAACAATGTCACTACAAATACCTGTATCGAAGATTTATCCTTTAGACATGTACAATAGAGAATCACCCCCATATTTAAAATTAGTAAAAGATTTCGAAAGACCTGAAAAAACATACATTGCCTAGGCAATAATGTTGTTTTCTACAATGAGGAAACTCCGATATATTTAAGTAGCATATGGTTATTTTCGTTTTCTAAGTGATCTGGAATGCCATTGTTTGGAAAAAAGAAAGAACCAGAAGTTGAACAGACATCATACGAAATTTTTGGAGGCATCACAATAACAAAAAATTCTGCAGGATATGAAATTAGGTGGAAAAACCCCATCCCATCAACAATAACAGTGTCTCCCAAGCCACAGATTGATGCAAATATTAAGACAAGCCAAGAAGGCGACATGATTCGAATTCTTTCAACAGAATGCAAATTAATAATAACAAAAAGACAAGGGGTCACAGAAGCCAAAATCTCTCCACTGTGGAATGTCAATTCATAAAAATAGAATTACGTAGCTACTGGCAAAATACAATCATTGTTTGAAATTTATTAACATTAAATCTGTAATATGGTTGTTTATGGATTTCAAAACCGTATAATTTAAAAATAAGCTTAAGAATATGATTTGGGTCGTGACGTGAATGCCAAGCCTCTTAACCGGACGACAATTAAAAGATTGTTTTAGAACCTTCTGCCCGTTCGAAAAAGATGGAACCTTAAAATCAGAAGAAGAAAGAACAACTATTTTGGCTTCAAACATAAATCCACCTGTGGATCTCCAGGGAAGAGCATTTGTAATGGCAGCTGCACAAGACCAACAATCACCAATGATTATTCAAATAAGCTATAACTCCATGAATCTAGAAGGAGGCAAAGAAACACACTTTAAACCACCTCAAGGCGTGACCAGGCAACCCAAACCTTATCCAGCAACTGATGGCGCAGAGATGCAAATGGAAGTTCTTAAACATCTCATAAATCAGTATGGTGCAAAATACGTTGCAGTTTCATTAGACCATTTTAATGTGCCAAAGTTCGACGAGTCATCATTATCAAGCCAGCCTATCAAAAAAAGTTTGCAAAGCGAACTTGCTGAGGCCAGAATCAAAGACGCTATAGATTATATGGAGCCCGTATTTGGAAAGATAAAACTAGAAGAAAAGACTCTACGAGCCTATGTCAACTATCTCTCTAGCCCAAGTTACTTGGATTTCAAAAGAGACTTCATAAATGTTGTTGCAACAGTCAACCCAGCATGGGGAATGATTGACACTGAAAAACTTCCACCTGTACTGGATTTTGTTGTAACTAGGGAGATAAGTCAAGCCATTAAGAAAGAGCTTGGAAACGACGATATAATGTTAGAGGCTGAATTCGGCGCGACAGCAGCAAGCGGTAAAGAGCTTGAATACAAAGAGCTAAGAGGAAAGGAATTGGATACCTTCGCCAACCAAGTTGTTTGTTTCATAAAATACACGGGTGCTGAGGGAATTGCATATCCAATCGGTATGGCGCACGCTGCAAAAATAGGTGAAACCCACGAACCTGATATCGTAAGGCTTGAAACTGTTCAGAGGAAACTTTACTTGGAAACAGGCGACTATGTGCCATTTGCACAACATGGTGGAACAGGGGCTGCAAGAGTTGCGCTTGGTTTAGTAGGCAAAGACAATATAAACACAAGATACCTCGTAGCTGGAGCGAACGCTGTTGCTGACCATGTTGAGGCTAATTTACAAGCCATTAGAGCTGGAGACAAAAAAGTTTGTGGAACCATAATTCACGATTTAATGGTAATGGCAATCTACAAAGCGACGATTGAAAAATTAAGGGAAACTGGAAGCTACCAAAAGGGGCCTTTACTAAGCTCCATAATTTAATATACATTAACCAACCATTCAGAAAGCACACAATAACCTAATTCTATTTTTTAACTAAACTTTGGCAAATTTTCATTTCGGAAGCATTAAAAACGCAAAAAATGGAGTTCCAAATATGAAAAATTAACATTATTTTGGTAAAATACTTTAAAGAAATGGGCAAAAGCCAAAAATT
>JAGTQS010000032.1:0-1511 GCA_018397055.1 Candidatus Bathyarchaeota archaeon
TCAACAGTCAAACCACACTCACAACCCACAAGCCTAGCCCAATTAGCCAACCGAACCCTACTCCAATCAACCGAAACCGCAGGACCATCTAGAACAGGAAACTTTAGACTATACGCATGCAACCTAACACCCTTAAAAGGCAAAACCCCACCCCCTGTGACACTTTTTTTAACTGAAGGCACAAGCTTGTACAAAGTCATGTTAGGCGTCTTCACTTCAAGCCTAATCCAACCCATTTTCAACCATTTCTTGATGTGGTAATGCAAGGTTTGCGGTGAAAAACCTAAGATTCTAGCCACTCGAGAAGGGTAATTGCCTGCGTCCAGCAGTAGCAGAGCCCGAACACTAGTATGCTTTAAAAATCGTTTTTTAACTGAATTTTTAACTGAACTCCATGGCAATTTTTAACTCCCCCAAACAGCGAAAAACCCCTTTACAATTCTTCCTCTAGCCTCTGAGAAGCCTTCAGTTGCGCCCTCTTAAGGTCCAGCTCCATAACCTTCTCTTGCAGACATCTAAGTCCCTGCACAAAAGCATCCCGCGTGCTGTGAACTATGCCCCGTTCCTTAAGCTGAAGATAAACCTCAGCAATTTCGCCGCTTAAAGGAAAGTTAACCCAAACCCTACGAGGCTTACCGGGCTCTAGCATTACCTTAGGCGTCACGGGTTTCACCTCTCCCTTCTCTGGCGGTTAGCATGAGCTTCAACCCCTTCACAATCACTAGAACGCTCTTTATCGCCGTCTTCAAGTCACATTGACGAGGATAGACAACAGCAGCCTTAGCATTAGGAACAAGCAGCCATTCGTAGCCTAAAATTTCAATAACTTCTTTAGGTATGTACGCCGTCCTCTGCTGGTTAACGCGAATAACAAACTCAACCATCCAACCCAGCCTCACTAGACAATCGCCAGAAAACCACAAGAATTTTCTGCCCCTCGCAATGGACACTATCCATTACAAAGGCTTCCAAAGGACACTGTCCATTAGAGGCTTCAGCAATGGACAGTATCCAAAAACGGACATATCCAAAATACCTTCACTAGAGGGGGTCTCCCTCCTAACCGCTGAACGCATCCAACCTTTTAGTCTTCACCCGAGGCTTAGTGAGAACATGATGAGAATATGGCGAGGATCGCAGTTTTCAGAGGGCGAGATGCAAGGCTTAATAAGGCTATATTCTGGGTCCTCGCCAAGCATGGTTCTTTGGCAATCTACGACTTATGGAGAAAGCTAAGAACTCAAAAAGACTTTGCATACATACCCTATAATACAGTGAATAGACGGGTCAGAGCATTAGAAGAACACGGGTACATTGAAAAAACGGGAGAGAGAAAAACTAAAACAGGGTTTGCGGCCAAGCTTTATGAGCTGACGGCTAGAACTTACTTAGCCCTTTTGTTGGACAAAATCAACTTAGACGAGTTCGTCGAGAAGGCGCCTTATGACAGTGTAGTTACCGCTATGTCTGCCTTTATATGGTCTAGCTAGAAGGTCGGCTGCAAGCTATTT
>JAGTQS010000032.1:1538-17494 GCA_018397055.1 Candidatus Bathyarchaeota archaeon
TGATTCCCTTTGAGTGTAGATTGTCCTTAGCAAGTCTGTTGCCTTAGGCCTTTCCATCGACAAAAGCAGTTTCCCAATGTGTTTACAAAACCTCTTGTTAGGCAACATCTTGCTCCAGTCTGCGCAGTCATGGAGGATTGTTCTAGATTCAAAATCTATAACGATGTGATACTCTCTCACAGTGGCTTCAACATGCTTAGAAGTTTCTTTTTCAATCCTTAATTCAGCGTCCTTGATGAGTGAAGCCCTTTTCAGTCTATCGACGTCGATAAAAGCGTGCATTAGACTTTCGAAACTCAGACCAGCTGGTTCGACATAAGCCTCCAGCCTAGCTGGCTTATAAGCTGTAGAAGCCTTGAAATATTCTTGCACCTTGTTTTTGGCTTCTGCTTGTTGCGGTGTCAAAACTCCTAGCATTTCCAGGACCTGTAAGCAGTTTTCAACCGCATAGCCATGATAATGGTTATTGAAGTATCCGTAAACGGTACCAACCTTCTCTGCTGCCTCCTTTATCTTCGGAACCCACGGCTCAAGCTCACTGGCACTATATCGATAGTTATACCAAGGTCTTGTCCCCCTGCCGTGCCACCTGAAATATGCAAAGTCAGATGTAAAATGCGTCTCAGATGGGAGCAAAGGCTCGTCAACAATCGTGTAAGCAACCTTATACTTTGCCAGCAGACTCCAAGTTTCTTCCCTCATCCATGCTGGGTCTCTGAACTCAACAGCGAATCTAACATAGGTAGGAAGGACTTTAAAGAAATCTTCCAGTTCCTTTGGCTTGTAGTCAAACTTGGGCGGCAGCTGAATGATTAAACAACCAAGCTTTCCGCTTAACCGAAGAGGTTCTAAGAGTTCTATGAACTTTTCAAGGTCTTCCTGCACTCCTTGAGATAAGTCCAGCTTCTTTTCATGTGTAATCAATTTGGGAAGTTTGGCGGTGTAGACGAAGCCGTCCGGCGAGTACTTAACCCATCCCATAACCATGCCTTTCGAAGGATATCGGTAAAAGGTGGAATCAATTTCAACTGTTTTGAAGACTCTTGCATAGGCTTGGAGCAGGCTCTTCTCCCTCTCCATGTAGAAGGGGCCAACCCAATCTTTGTAACTCCATCCTGAAGTCCCAAGATAGACTTTTTCAAGCAATTCTTGCATTTCATCACCTCAGAATAGAAGACAATGTTGCTACAACATCGTTTATATTCTGGTATGTTCTTTCTGGCAGCATTTCAAGGTACTCTCTCACATGTATTCTTTTATCCCGGTTTAAATCAAACAATTTCCATCCTTGACTACTGATGAGTTCCTGTTTTGTGGATGGAAACCTTGCGTCCTCCATTAGAACCTCTTCAAATGAAGGAAGCCCAATTGACCTTGTAACCATTGGAAACTTACCAGTCTCCTTATATATTTTTAACCTAGCAGCATCTTTGTACATTCTAACAAAATGGAAGCAGAGAACCACCTTTTACCGACGTCCACGCGACGCCTTATTGTCTATTTCCATTAGCTCCTCGTCTGTGGGCTGATATATGTTATGATATCCTTTTCCAAAAAGTCTAGAATATAGTATGTCTGATTCGTAAGCAGGCATTTCCCCCTGTGAAAGATCAACACAATGAATAATGTTATGGTCACGCATTGTTTCAACAAGCCTAGGGGGCAGTTTGGAAGCTGAGGCCCCGCGTATCTCGAGAACTATTCGGAGTTTTCCAAGGTTTACGGAATCAAGGAAATCTCGAAGAGCCCCACTAAGCTTTTCCGAAGAAATGGCATGCGGAGTTTGAAGGTGAAGAAGCTCGGCATTTAAGACTCTGCATATTTGTTTCATTGTTTCAAAAGTTTCGACTGTTTCTTTTCTAGGCTGGAGCTTCCATTCATGCGTGATTGAACGATGTGCCCTTACAGAGAATTGGAAATCCGGCGGGACAAGTTTCCTCCACTTTTCCACCTCTTTTAGTGCGGGTATGTGATAAAAAGTTGAGTTTACCTCAACAAAGTTGAATGCCTTCGAATAAGCGACCAAGGGGTGAACTCCAGGGATTTGGAAATATGCCCAGCCGCCAGCGCCTATGAGGTAATCTCCCAAAACATTTCCTCACGTTTAACAAAGGATTTTCATTTTAACTTACCTCTCTCCGACTATTAAGCGATACTTTTCGGCTAAACGTTTATTTGGCGAGAATCGGTTTTTCTACTTGTAACATGAGGAGTGCCTCTTGTCGGTTTTGTCAGCTGAAAGGGTTAGACGCCTTTCCCTCGGAGTGCCAGTATTGGACGATGTTTTTCCAGGCTTTGAAGTTGGCGACTTTGCAGTTTTGCACGGAGACGCAGTCTCTTTCATGACTTTTCTTTTGTGTGTTCGAAGTCAGCTCGCCCCTGAAAATGGTGGCTTAGCCTCTCCAGTTGTCTTTGTCGATGGAGGAAACTCCTTCGACCCATACACGGTAGCTGAGATTGCGAGAGGCTACGGCTTAGACTCTAGACAAGTTCTAGAGAACATTTACGTTTCAAGAGCTTTCACGGCGTATCAGCTTTCTTCCCTTATCCTAGAAAAACTTGAAGCTTTTTTGAAAGCTAAAGAAGCTAAGCTTCTATTTATTTCAGACATCTCCACATTATTCTTTGACAGAGACATTCCTAAGACCGAAGCTAAGGACCTTTTCATGAAAGTCTGCGCGAAACTCTCGTCGATAGCAACAAGCAGGCAAGCAATCGTCATTGTAAGCTACTTCCCGGAAAGAAGGTCCAAAATAGGGCTATTCTTTGACACCGTTTTGTTTGCAAAATCAAACGTTTTAGTCAAACTCAAGAGAACTGGAAAAATCTTGAGTTTCATCTTGGAAGACCATCCGCGTCTAAAAGCCTTCAGTATGGATCTGCCCACGGATTATACTCAACTAACAGCTTTTATGGAGGTGTAAGCCTTGGGAAGAACGGTTCCATCTTATAGGCAAGCCTTAGAAACGGAAATCATCCGCTGGGAAGGCTTTCGCAAAGCCCTTAGAGGAAAAGACCTGGAAGCCTTTGACCAAATGATGAATGCTTGCAGAATCTACGCCTCAGCAGGGGGCAGTGCCACAAGGCCCATCCTAACCGAAGCAATGTTTATGTCCATACTCCTCAACCAGCAAAAAGAGCTTATGGAGATTAAAGAGAGTCTTGAGCGCCTGGAAAAACAGCTTCGTAAGACTTAGCCCTATTCGAGGCTGGCTGCTAGACGTATACCCTTCAGGACCTAACCAGGTTACAGTATGGATTATTGCTGAAAATGGGGAGAGGGTTAGATTAGTTGACAACTTTACTCCTAGAATCTATGTGTCAGGCGCCATTTCAGACCTTAAAACTCTGGCAGGTAAAATTGAAAATAGCGAGTCGGTTGCTGGAATGCGCTTTGCCGATAAGTACGCAGATTTCATGGAAGCTAAGAAAAAGAAAGTGTTGGAAGTCGACATGACAGATTACCGTAGAACCCCATTTTTCGCCCGAAAAATCCTCAGACTTGGCGGATACGAGCGCTTCCAACTGCACAACGTCGACGTTCCGATCTCACAAGCATACCTCTACGAAAAGGACATCTTCCCACTTGCACATGTAGTTGTTGTCGACACTGGAGAAAAGCTTTCATACGTCTTGCTAGACTCTGCCGAAAGAGTCGACTACGAAATCCCGCCTTTACGTTCCATGTGGCTGAACGTCACCGTGAAGAAAGGACCGCTGCAAAGGTTTACAGATGAAATAGAAACAATATCCCTCGAGTTTGAAAACAAAACTACAATTATTGGAGACGGAAATGAAAAAGACAAGCTTCTGAAACTCGTCGAAACCGTAAAAAAAGTAGACCCAGACCTCGTATACACACATGGCGGTGACTCCTTTCTATTCCCCTATCTTGCCTATCGAGCATTTGTCAATGGAGTTCTAAACGATTTTGTCTTGAGTAGAGATGCTATTCCCCTCAAGGCTAAGAAAGGCAGAGGCAGAACCTTCTTCTCCTACGGAAGAGTTTACCACAAGGCACCGCTACGCAGGCTTTATGGCAGAATACACATAGACGTCGACAACACATTCATATACACAGCCTGCGGCTTGGAAGGGCTGATTGAAGTCTCAAGAACCTGCCGGGTTCCGCTCCACACAGCCTCAAGGTCTTCAATTGGAAGCATAATGTCTTCGCTTCAACTCTACACAGCTTGGAAAGAGGAAATCCTGATTCCATGGAAGAAACGCGAGCCAGAAACATTCAAATCAGCATGGGAGCTTCTCGTCGCTGACCGTGGCGGGTTTGTCTTCGAGCCTAAACTGGGATTCCACACGGACGTATTTGAAGTCGACTTTACATCCATGTTTCCCATGCTAATGTTGAAACACAACATTTCTGCTGAAACTGTTCTCTGCAAATGCTGTCCCAATTCAAAACTTAAAGTCCCAGAGCTTGGCTACAATATATGCGAGAAAAGACAAGGCATAGTTCCAAAAACCCTAGACATACTCCTAAAGAAGCGCTTAAAATACAAAAGCCTACTGAAGGATGCCCATGACGAGAAGTCGAAACACGCCTACAACATGCGCCAAGGAGCCCTCAAATGGATCCTCGTAACATGTTTTGGCTATCTGGGTTATAGAAACGCAAGATTCGGAAAAGTCGACGCCCACATTTCAGTCTGTGCTTTTGCAAGAGACGCTCTACTCAAAACTGTTAGAATGGCAGAGGAAAGAGGCTTCGAAGTCGTACACGGCATAGTAGACTCATTATGGCTGAAAAAGCCAGAAGCTTCTCCCAAAGAAATCGTCGAATTCTGCCAAGAAGTTTCCAACGCAATCGGTGTCCCACTAAATGTAGAAGGCAAGTATCGCTGGATAGTCTTCCTACCCTCAAAAGTTTTGTCCGGCGTCCCTGTGCTCAACAGATACTATGGCGTTTTTGACGATGGCAGAGTAAAAATGAGGGGTATAGAAGCGCGTCGAAGCGACACTCCGCAATTTATCTGCAGAGCACAAATTGACATGATTAATAAACTCGCAAGCGCCTCAAATTTTCAAGGCTTCAAGGCAAAAATTCCAGAAGCATTAAACATACTAGCTAACTACGTAGACAAGCTACTCAAGAAACAAGTTGACATCAGTGAAATGTTGATAACAAAAAGATTGTCAAAATCACCGTCCCAGTACGTGCACAATGTTTTTCAAGCGATCGCAGCCAAACAATTGGAAAGAGCAGGTTTCGAAGTCCATTCAGGTCAAACAGTACAGTATGTAATCCTAGACGCAAAAAAACAAGAGAATTGAAAGAAGAATCTCAGCGACCCCGCTGATAATGGCTAATACAAAACCTGACTCACGCGAATACATAAAAATGCTAATTTCCGCAGCCGAATCTCTACTGGGAGTTTTCGGATACACTAGAGACAAAATTCGAGACGAAATCTTGTTATATGAAAAGCAATTAGAGCTTTCGTGTTGAACCGTGTCTCGGATGCTTGTATTGCTACTTGTTTTTGTACTCTTCACGTGGCGGTGAGAACATGTCAACTACAACAGATTTTTCTAAGGCTTCAAGTGAATGGAGCATGTTCCCCCTAACAAGATACGAATCCCCTGATTGAATTATTCCTAAGTCTTCATTTTCTATCTTTAACCTCAATTTCCCATCAACAACATATCCAACTTGTTCACTCAGATGCTTGTGGAATGGGACTACATTGCCCTTTTCATAGAACATAACCGTACACATAATATTTGTTCCTGTTGCAAGAGTTTTAAACGTCACACCTAGCGCTTTCTTTAAGTCCACCTCAGATTGTCTAACAATCATACAAGTAACCTTCTGTGAAAAACTAAGTCATGTAACATATAATTGTTTTTTTACTCGCCGAAAATTTAAACTGATTTTTAAACCTAACCCCTGCACTTAAATTCGTGGCTCACGTTTAAATTCTCGGTTTTCCGGGGTTCAAACCACCTTTAATTCGTTTGAAGTCTAGACGAAAACTACAATGTTTTCTCGTTTCACTTACACTTGAAACCTAAATTACCTGTAAGTTAAAAAGTTTAAAGCCTATTTTTCTTCTATCTTGACTTTGAGTGTTGAGTATTATGGGAAGGTTAAGTGAAGCTATATTCGGAAGAAAGAAGTTACCTGAAAGATGTGTGATTTATGCTGGTTCCTACATACCTAGAAGGAAGGACTGGGTGAAGAGCCTTTTTGATAGGTGGCAACGGATTAGGGGTCACTGGGTTAAGTATTCCTTTGCTTCTAGTGACGGTATTGAGTTTTTACTCATTTTCAATGTCTATGGAGCTGCTATGGTTCTTGAAATTATCCAGTTATTGAAAGATGGAGAAGCAAAAAGAGTCTTCTTTGTAGGTGCTTTAGGCGGTAAAGATTTGCCTGTTGGAACATTAGTTTTACCTACAAGAACAATCGATAAAACTGGATTTGTCTCGTTAGACGATCCAAATAGGCAAATTGTAGAACCAAAAAAGGATTCTTTGGAAAGGTTAAGAAAGACCATTAAGAACTTAAGTCAAATCCATGTAGAAGGCACTATAGTTTCTGTCCCTTGCGTTCTCCACAACATAGACCATATCAAAAAATTCGTTGAGGAAAATTCTAGCATACTAGGTGCGGAACTAGAAACGTCCACATTCTATCACTACTCTCAGAAAGAACACTTTGAAAGTTACGCCCTACTTTACATAGGTGATAATAAAAAGCACGATATTATTAGCGGAGCAAAAAATGTGCAAGAAGCAAGAAAAAGGTCGCTAAAAACTATAACCAAAGTTGCTGTGAAAACCTTGAAATAAAAAGTAGAGAACTACTCAAACTCTAAAGCTTAATTATTTTGTCATATTATAGCTAGCCAAAGTTTGGATTCCGGTAAGACCAAAGTTAGTCGCCTTCTTAAATTCCGAGAATTTAAACCGATGTCTAAACCTATCCCCCCGCACTTTTCACCGAACCCCCCACACTTTTGAGGCTACTTACGCTTCCTAAGGACCTTGGCACATCAATGTCGGTTATATATCCAAACTCAGCTTCCACCCATTAGCAGCGCGCGCGAGCACATGTTGGGCATAACAAAACGCGAAATGTATTAATACAGAATATATCCTATTAAAATAGGATACTAATGTTTGAGCAAGTAAAATGCCCGCAATGTGGCGCACCATACCCAAAAAAGATTCCTGAATGGGTTACTTGCATTCAATGTCCTTACTGCAATGCATCAATCCTTATACAAAAGAGGACTGAAAATGTTCAACTGGCCAAAGTAGTTTATGTGGAGAATGTTGTTTCAAAATCGCCAAAGCAGTTTTGCCTAGCTGAATTCTCTGAGTTTATGAAAAAAAAGGATATTTGCTAGATCCTATTTCGGGTGTGCTGAAAATGAGCAACGTTGTTCTCTATGTAAGCGAGGATGGGGTTGTGGAAGGACCAGAACCTTATAGAACAAAAGCCGAGAAATGGTTATCAGAATTCATGAAAACATAAAAAAGGAAGAGTTTCCAAGCTAAACTGTTTCGCCGCCAACAGCTTTTTGAATAGCTGCCGTCCAGCCGTCAAGGTCTCTGACTTCGAAGCTAGGATTTTCTTGTCCTTCTGGGGTATCCAGGCTCACTATTAGTACGTTGTACTGTTCTTTGCTGAACAAGGATGGAGGCGCATCAATCGTGCCTTTCTTTCTTTCACGTGTCTCCGTCATTGCTCCAAGAACGCTTGTCACTGGTAGGTTGATCTTAATGCCGACATTGCGAACCTCTTTTTTCTTAGAAAGAATTCCACCGCGCTCCACTACTTCTTGCTGTATGAAAATGAACCTCTTGTTCGTCAAAATCAGTCTCCCCCACATTGGATATCCATAACGACTATGACCCCGATGATAGTATGCATTAGGCTCGTCTCTGATTGCATGTTCATCTCTTCCAAGCATGAATACACTCATGTCTTCTTTCTCCTCCTTTACGAAACTTATATTGAGAATTGGACTATTTAAATCTAACAGTCCTAGCATATTTGCAGATGTTGTAATTCAAATGCTGATTTTTCACTTTTCATATGCAACGATTGGCACGTATTCTACTATACCTATGTCGATTATAGGTATCACACCGAAGTCAGAGTCTTCGTAAGTTGGATCCAGTGGAATCCAGTCATGAAGATTTTTACCGTCCTTAAGCAGTTTTTTCTGAAACGGTTTGTATAGTTCTGGTGCATCAGGAAGATATACTCCTGTGTAAACGTGATCAGGGTTATTGTCATTGTCGGTGTCAGCTATAAAGAAACAAACGTCAAATCCTATTGACATCAACAAGGAAGCAAGAAGGACAGCTTTATCGTCACAATCCCCACCACCCAGTTTAAGTGTGACTTCCGGAGGCTGTACTTCTTCAGTACTTCGAGGGTCATGAATATACGCAATCTCATCGCGCACATATTCGTAAAGGCGACGCGCCTGTTTGAAATCCCCTGCAGCAAATTTCTTGCCAAGGCTCACTGCAAGGTTTCGAACTTCCTGTGTCTTCTTTGTGGCAAAAGAAATCATTATTTGAGTAGTCTCCGTGATCTGCTTCTTTATCTGTTTCTGACTCTTGCCTGAAAATGCTTCTGTTGAACCTAACATAATGCTGTTTATTTCTTGCTCAGTGTATTCAATCATCTTTTGAAATCTCTCAATCTCTTGTTCATTGTCATAATAGGAAGCATGTTTTCGTAGGTTTGGAAGAATTGCGGTCACAAGCGCAGCGTTGATACCAGCGGCATAGGCTGAGTAAGCAAGAGATGAGATTTCATCTCCTTGTCTTTTCTTTTCTAATGATCGGGTGAAATAGTAGAGTGTTGCAGACTGCATCATATAAGCGATGACTTTCACGATATTGTACTCTTTTTCAGACTCGATTCTTTGAAACAGCTTTCTAATTGCACTGCTGTTAATCTCCAATAGGTTCTTTTGTGCGATTTGGATATCGCCTTGACCTATTTTCTGCACAATGTGATACAGGTCTTTTAACAAATCGTCTGTCATTATCGGTCATCTGTTCCTTAGAGATGAATGTAGATATTGGAATCCTCACTTGCTTCTGGTAAGGTATGCAATTATGCCTGATATGCCACTCAATGTCGCCGCAGCACCCATCATGTAGTAAAGCACACTTAAGAACACCCACAATGAAGCATTTGCAGGCACAAAATCCTCGAGCATAATTAGCAATCCTTGTGAGAGAGTGAGGAGGACAATCCCAATTCCAAGATTTACTGCACTGCCTTTGACCGAAAGCTTCCATATTCCTAGAGAACCAAAAAAGACAAGAGCGCCCATTGCAAATGTCAATCCACATAATGCTATCATCAATTGAGATGAAAGTGAAGGAGTTCCTTCAGCACGTGTTATTTTGTTGAGGACAATGATTAAAGTGAGCAACCCTGCACTTAACACAGTTCCTGTCCCAGTGACCCCCAGCACAAAGCCAGCTAAAGTGAGTCTGCTCTTTTTTTCAACATCCATGAAGATCCCAAATAAAAGATTCCAACTGCATGGTTTATTAAATTTGCGCTGTCATGCGATAGCGTGCGCGTTTCCAACATGGAAAGTGCTGTAAGCTTCTTCCAGTGAGCTGTACTACTGCAAAAAATAAAAAAGGGGGACCTGCGGGTGATTTCTCCACACTGTGGGGAGTGCAAATCCTACCCCCCGCACCTGAAATTAAGCCACAATTTGAGCTTATTTCAACGAAAGAAACTCAATTTAAGATGTTGTATGGAAACGTGTGCGGGGGATAAGATTTCAGCACAAAATTACCAGTAAAATGTGCCCTTGGTCGCCGTAGTTAGAAAGCGCTATTATCGAGTCTATCGTAATTTTAAAAAGAGGAATGGATAGCAATTATATTAGTTTCGTTCTATTGGTCTTCAAAGCTTGTGAAGTAGTGGCACATTTTAAAAGGTTTTCAGCAATTAATAGCTGTTTGTGGAATAAATTGGTTGAGCGAGTTTACTTGGATACAAACGTGTATTGTAGACCTTTTGATGATCAAAGTGATACGCGAATTCGAATGGAATCAAGTGCTTTTATCGAGATTGCTGAAGACTCTCTGCGTGGTAAAATAGTTATCGTAAGTTCTGATTATGTAAAATTTGAGATTGGGAAGATCCTAGATCCATTAAAGAGAAAAGATGTAAGGGGTTTTGAAAGAACTCTAGCTTCGGTAAATGTAGCCAGTGATAAGCGAATAGTTACCTTGGCAAGAAAGTTCTCAGCTGAATGTAGCTTAAACCCCTTGGATGCATTGCACATTTCTTCCGCTTGCCTAGGGAAGGCTAAGTGGTTTTTAACCTGTGATGACGAAATTTTGCAAAAGGGTCGCTGCATTGAAGAGCTTGCAGCGAAAGAGGAGTATAGGTTAAAAGTGAGAAATCCAATTAATTATTTTAGAAGAAGAAAGGAAGTGAAAAAATGACTGAGACTCAAATAGCCACAGTGGAAGTACCATTCGAAGCACTTGTAAAGGAGCTCGGAGCAAAAAGGGCTATAAAATTCCTAAGCGAAATTAGACGGAAATATGGCGATTCTGTTGTGGAACTTAGAAAAGCCACAGAAAAACTAACAATAGAACAAATCGAAAAAGAGATTACACAGTTGAAAAAGGAAGGCAAAATATAAAACTACACAACATAGCACGAACCTTTGACCATTAAAAACACTTTTCGTAAACTTGAATAACAAAACATTTTGCTAGTAAATTTGTGCGCAAATCCCCCCATTCAATTAAGGCGCATTATAAGCTTATTTTTCCATAATGATCTTGATTTGTGGTTTTGGGCTGTTTGAGGTCGATATTTAAGCAAAGGTTTACTAGTAAAAGCAATAACTCTGAAACCACAATAAGCCAAGAGATGAGAGGCAAAAATTAAGCAAAAAAGCAGGCGGAAGTGCTTATGCCACTCGAACATTAGCAAATATTAAATTATGATTAATTATTAAAATACACTCTCAGCTGGAATCTGCTTGAAAATTTGGCTAGGGCATTATGTAGATAACACCAAAGAGTGGTTTATTACTTGGGCAAGAGATATAACAGAATTAGTTTTGATGATTGACGGAATTGTTGGCGAACCAGATCAAAGGTCTCTACGGCAACTCTTCACGCCGGGTTTTGCAAACTGTCATGTTGACTTTAGCAAGGACGGATACCCCTCTATTTCGCCAGCAAAAGACAAAATTTTGAGGGAGAACTGGCTTCATGTCGAAGGGACGGTCGGTCGGGAAGAAAATGTAATTGATCATATTCGAAGGGTTGCTAAACGTAGCAAGAATAACAATATAGCGCCTCGCGAAATAAAAATATGGCTAGGGACTTATGAACACAAAAATAAAACCAGCGGCGATGACTGCTTTATAGTCTGGGCAGCAAGCAAACAAGAAGCCATAGAGCTTGTGAGCGCCAATACTGAAAAATCCTTTGAAAAACATCTAAGACCATTGCTGAAGGCAGGATTTATCAACATTCATGTGGGCTTTAAGTCTAATCGGATGGTCTTAACGCCTCCAAGGGAGGATGTCAAAAGTGGAGTTTGGATTTATCTGGAGGATTTTGAGTAAGACGTCAAGAGTATGAAGACGCAAACCAAGAAATTCTGATATAATACGATAATGTTAGTCAGAAAGCAAAACGTCTTAGAATGAGGCTAAATTGTCAAATACGGGTGGGATTTGAACCGCCGTCAAACATACTCTGAGCATATTTTTACTGGCAAAATCGGGTGGGGGTCCCACCCCCCGCACTAAAAATAAAGCCCTATAAAAGCGTATTTTGGATAAAGAAGCTTGTTTTCAAGGTTTGTAGGTGGGGTCTGAAATTTCAACACAAAATTACCAGTAAAACTTTTATAGGAACAGTAAATTGTATGGAAGTGCGTTTTCTATCATGTTTACATGATTATAGTCATTTTTGCTCATAAACTTAAGTTAACTTAACAATCCTAGTCTGCTTAAGATATAAAAGCTAGAAACATAAAATAGAAACGCAGCGATCAAGATCGGATGTATCCAGTTTGGTTCGAGTTTATTTGGAGCTTTCCGTTTTAATAGCCCTAGCTAACCAGTTTGACCTATTTCATAACCAAACAAGGGAGTTTTTAGACATTGCAAAGAACTTCGGTTTTGAGTTGGTATCATGTAAACAAGCTGTTGAAATGGATTTAGCTATAGGTGTCGCTAAGAGACCGTTGAGAGTTACTGACGCACTTAGAATATTGGAGGTCATAGAAGTCTACGGCATCAAGCTTCTAAGCCCACATTCGAGAACCCTTCTTTTGTTAGTTAACGAGTATTTGGATGGAACATCTCTAAAGATTGGCGACTTACTACACTATGCTGGGGCAACCTTTTTGAACGCAGATTACCTTGCTTCATGGAACAAAGACGACTTTAACCCACACTACGAGAAAATTATAAACAAAGTTAACAAGAAGAAAAACCTAAAAACTATAAAAGTGGGCACGCCCAATATGATTTTAGAGTGGTTAAAATGAGTAGCACTGAAATAGCCAAACAAATACATGAAGATGTAGATCAAATGTTGAAGGGCTTAAGCATAAAAGACCAAGAAACAGTGCTCAAAGAAGCTCACAACATAGTTGAAAGCTTGAAAAGAATAGAGCGGATAACAAGCAAAGTTAAAGCCCAAGCTTGAACTATCCCCCCTTATAAAGAGTAAAATTTACTGGCAAATTTGTGCGTAAATCCCACCCCCTCCGCATCAGAAAGCCATATATGCATATTATGTTCCGATTGTTAGTGGTTCCGCTATTCTTTTTAATGTCGCTATTGCTGATAGGGCGGCTATTTGGCTTGTTTTCGGATTGTCTATTAATGGAACGTTTTCCATGTGGACTTTTAATTCGCCGAATTCGCCTTTAACCATGACCTCGTGGATGTTCCTTTTTGTGGATGGGTCAGCTATTATTCTAACAATCGTCTTTTTAACGCCGATGCCAGCTAAGCCCAGAGCTGCTGCAACATTTACGTTGGCTGGAAAAAGTTTACATGCTTCAGACGCTGACCCTTCATATATTAATGTTGCGTTCTCAAGTTTTTCTAGGTTTATCTTCTTCTCTTTTACGTATGGCGCGTCCTTTAATCCTTTTGGCGGTTTTCTAGTGGTCAATGTAACGCTTTCTACTTTGCCAATAGTTGCTGCTTTCACTGCGTCCAGCCCGGCTATTGCTCCCGAAGGAATGTAAATTTTTCTATTGTTTTCCTTGGCGCAACGTCCTATTTTCTCGGCTAATTCTGAATCAACCAAAGCGCCAACACTCATTATCATCAAATCCTTTCCAGCCCTAAGAACCCTAAGCGCATATGTTCTTACAGCTTCTTGTGAAGCCGCCTCCACAACAATATCCACATCTTTGCACGCGATAAGCTCCTCAAAACTTTCAGCAACTTTCGGTTTGCAAACCAACTTTTTACATAAAATGTTTGACTTTTCGGTTATCAAATCGTATATCATAACTAAATTGGCGCTTCCAGCTTGCCCTCTGTCAATGGCGTAAGCTAGCGTGGTTCCGATGGCGCCGCAACCAATTAATCCCACACCTAACTTCATTTTACATCGCGCATCTTTGTGTCTCGAAGGGGTAATGAGTAGAATTGAGAAGGTAAAGTTTACTGTTCTTATGTTGCGAAGAAAGATGTTTATTAGAAAAATTTGCTATGGGCTTATAGCGGCGGTTATCTTTGCTGAACAAAGTTTTTGATTCAATGGAAATTAACGATAAATTTTTAAGTTTCCTAAAATTGCGTTAAATGTAGTCAGGCAGAGGTGGTTAAATGAGTTTAACCCCTCCATTCGTGATTTCCGCGTCAAATAAAACTTTACTTAAAAATAAACTTGGTTTAGAGGTGATCTCATGCCTGTAATAAAAGAAGTTTCTCCCACCGCAAGTCGCCGCTTCGAACGCATCGGAGCACACACCCACATCAAGGGTCTCGGCTTGGACAAGAACCTAAAAGCCGTTAAAGTTAAGGATGGAATGGTAGGTCAAGAAAAAGCCCGCGAAGCCGCTGGCTTGGTTGTTCAAATGATTAAGGAGGGAAAGCTTAGTGGTAAAACCGTTATTTTGGCTGGTCCTCCTGGAACGGGTAAAACAGCTATTGCCGTTGCCATTTCTAGGGAGTTGGGGCCTAATGTGCCTTTCATTCAGATGAGTGGCAGTGAGATTTACAGTAGTGAGCGTAAGAAGACGGAGGTTTTGATTGAGGCGATGCGTAAGTGTATAGGCGTTGAGGTGCATGAGATGCGTAAAGTGTATGAGGGAGAAGTTGTAGGAATCGACATACGAACAGCGCCTCACCCGTACAACCCCTATCAAAAAGTTCCAGAAAGCGTGCGAATAACTTTGAAAACAGCAAAACAGGAGAAAACAATAGAGGCAGGCGCTTCCATTGCGCAGCAAATAATTCAGCAAGGAATCACTGAAGGATATGTCATTCAAATCGATGCTGAAACTGGAAGGGTTGCAAACTTGGGGCTTAGTTTGGAAAGTGCAAAGGGTAAAACTTATGATGTTGACACTCGCGAAAAGGTTCCAAGACCCGCTGGAGATGTCTTAAAGGATAAGGAGTTTGTCTACACCCTTACTTTGGCGGATATGGACGAAATTAATGCAAGAAACAGAGCTGGTGGAGGATTCTTTTCACTACTTTTCGGAGGTTCCGAAACTAAGGAGATAGATACTGAAATCAGAGCCGCCGTGGACGAGTCTGTTAAAAAAATGGTTGACGAAGGAACGGCTTTCATACATCCAGGCGTTCTATTCATTGACGACAGCCACCTTTTGGACTTGGAGGCTTTCAGTTTCCTTGGTCGCGCTTTGGAAAGCGAGCTTGTCCCAATAATTATTTTGGCGACAAACAGAGGTATAACAACTATACGTGGAACAGACGTGAAAAGTCCATTGGGCTTTCCGCTTGACCTTATAGATCGTTCGGTTATAATAGCTACTGAAGAGTATGATGCAGACAGCATAAAAGAAATTCTCCGCATCAGGGCAAGAGAAGAAAATGTGACTTTAGATGACGATGCTTTGGAGAAACTGACAGCTATCGGTGCAAAGTCCTCTCTTAGATATGCAGTTCAACTCTTGAGTTTGGCAACGCAGAACGCTGCGACTGTGAAGCGCAAAAACGTGACTGTTGAGGATGTGGACAGGGTTGACGCGTTATTCATGGATGTAACTGAAGCCAGCGAACACTTAAGAAAATATGAAGAGAAATTGATGTATCATTAATGAAAAGGTGTTCGAAGAATTGCAGGTCAAGAAAAAGAAGAAAAGCATCATTGACAGACTTTTCAGAGGCTCCTTCTTTGATGAACCAAGCGATTTTTTTGATGCGTTTGAGAATGGAATGGGTAGCGGCTATTCTATAAGTGTAACGCAAACGTCGGAAGGCACGAAGGTTCGCGCTAAGGTAAGTGGCGATGTAGATGTTGGTGAATTAAGACGAAAGCTTCAACAACAGTATCCTAACGCACATTTAGAGATAGAGGGTGGAAAGCCGTTAATTAGAGAAATATCCACAAAACCAGCAGATGAAAAAGAAGAACAAGACAGAGAATAAACGGTAAAAGATGTTGTTCAACGATTTTAGGCTTAAGTTTAAAATGTGTTAGCGAGCTAGGGAGTCTCCATACTGCGATATATCTGACTCTTGGAGAACCTCCCGCCTTTTAATTATCTCGCTGAAATCAACAAATTCTCCGCCGACAATCTTAAGCTTAGCTTCTATTTCTCCTTCTTTGACGTTTATGATGTTGTAGGAGTTGCAGAAAAATCCCCTCAGTTTCTCGCATGAAACACTTCCAGCGTGAACAACAAGCATATTCTCTATTCGCCATCTCCAAGGTCTGTGGCGGTGTCCACAGAGAACAAGATTCGCCTTGGATTTCAC
>JAGTQS010000033.1 GCA_018397055.1 Candidatus Bathyarchaeota archaeon
TTAAATCATATCGATCTCGTAGGCTTCCGTATTACAAAGCAGGTGTGGATTCGAGCTTCTTGCAACAAGGTGCTTTTGGCAAGGCACGTTCTTAGAGGAAACAACGTTAACCTAAAAAAAGATGAGAGTCCGCAGGAATTTTTAAGAACGAAGTTTAATAGTGATCTCAGAGTTGAGTCTTTTCTCATTATGCCGTCTTTCAACGACTATTTAGGTGGTCAAGCTGTAAACGTTTCATCCCTTTATAGGAAGAAGAAGTTTGAGGGGTTCATTGGTCCTGTTCTCCGTTCTGAAAGTGTGAATCTTGAAGACGCAGAAACATATCTTTTAGACGGGACCTTCCTAGGGTCAATTAAGCATCTTAGGAAACTAAGTTAAAATAGCGACATTGCTTTATGAGCAGATGGAGAAAAGGAATTACAGATGGAAAATAGTAAAACAGAAATTCAAACTCTTCAAGAAATTTGCCTTTTCGCTAAGGTCAATGGATCGTTAACTGAGAATCATTTTTCAGTGCTGAAAACCATCTTTGGTCAGCGTTTTTGCAATGCATGGGAAGCTATTGAAGATTCAAGGGTTAAGAGATACGTTTTTAAGCCAAGCGACCGCGTGGTTTGGATTGTTGTTGGAAAGAAACGTGATTATCTCATTTTGCCCAACGCTGGTTATTGTTCTTGCGACGATTTCTATTTTGGTGTTATGGAAGGAAAGGCTTTTCTTTGTTACCACCTTATTGCTCAGAAGCTCGCCGAAGCCTTAGATCGATATGATTTAATAGAGGAAGACGACGAATTATACGAAGTGCTAATGAAGGAGTGGAAGGAAGTAACAACTTAAATATCTGCAATCACACATTAATTGAGGGCTGGAAAACACATGACAGTCGAGGAATACTTCAGCACAATCATCTGGATTTTGATGGGACTAACGTTCATCGCGATTTCGCTTATATTCCTGTACATGATCTACGGTGAAAAAGAGGAAACATCCCAGACAGAAAGCCCAGCAAAAGCCGTAAATGTTTCAAGCAGACTATTCCAAATTGCAACCTTAATCAAACGTTTTTGAAAAATAGACTTTAAGGTTTAGACCCTAGAATAAAGTGCATATCCTGAATTTTTCCCAAACAAACAACTTACGTCGATAGGTCTCTTTAGATAATTTTTAATTCTTTTTCGTTGATTTCAAGATGATTGATGTGGCACAGATGACCGTGGAGGATCTCATTCAGAAAGTTCTTGAATCCCGCCCTGATTTAACAAGGGCCAAAATAGATGAAATGATCAGGGGAAAAATTGAGGAAGCTAAAGGTTTTTTAACATTTGAAAGCGCTACTCGAGCTGTCGCAACGGACCTAGGGATTGAACCAACTGGCATTTCGTTTAAGCAGAGGACGTCAATTAAGGATTTGATTTCTGGACTTGGGGATGTTACAATATTGGCCCGAGTCGTTTTCGTCGGTCCTCTTCAAAAATTTACTAACCCAGATGGCAGAGATGGGAGGATGAGGCACCTCGTTGTTGCGGACAAAACTGGAGAACTGAGGGTTGTCCTTTGGGACAGCAATGCAGACACTGCTGATCCACCTAATATGCTTGGTCGCCTTGCACAGTTTTCACATGGATATGTGCGTTCAGGTTTAAGTAATAAACTTGAACTGAACATTGGCTCAAAAGGAAGCCTTAAGATCATATTAAACGACCTGCATGAAACTGAAATTCCGCCTTTGACGTTTTTTCACAAAAAAATCAACGAGATATCAAAACAAACAAAAACGGTTAACGTTATCGGCGCCGTTGCTGAAATCTCTGGTGTTTCAACCTTTAGCCGAGAGGATGGTGGTTCAGGAACATTTCAAAAAATTGAGGTAGAGGATGAAACAGGCTCGGTCTCCGTTATTTTTTGGAACACCAAGGTTCAGGAATTAGCAGATGCCAAGGTTGGAAGTCTAATTCAGGTTTTTGGAGCAAAGGTGAAAGAAGCATTCAGCGGAGGCGTTGAGCTCCACGTGGATTCGTCAACTAACGTCTCTGTTTTGAATTTTTTGCCTTTCGGATACGAAGGATTCTCGATAAAGCCTGTAAAAATAAGTGATGTTAAGCCTAGCTTGAAAGTTACGGTTGAGGGAAAAGTGGCATCTCAACCCTTGTTTCGAGATGTAACAACCTCTAAAAACGAGAACATCAGGTTGGCGTCTTTTGAGTTGGAGGACGAAACGGAAAAAATAACTGTGTTTTTGTGGAGGGACTGCGCCGCCTTGGCTGAGGGTCTTTCGGTGAATAAAAAAATAAGGCTTAGACGGGTCTATGTGGATTATGGTTCGTTTGGAAGACTCATTTTATCTTCAAGTTCAGGGACACGTCTAGACCAGGTCTAATCTTCTTGTCTGCATCAAAAACCTTGTAGAATTGGTCTAAACCTTGTTTACTTTCTCGTTAGTACTATTTCCATTGTTGAAACATTGGATTTCGGTCTGTCTGGACTTGAAAGTTCCTGTGTGCCTATCTCTATTTTTTCGACTACCACGTCTTTCA
Source organism: Candidatus Bathyarchaeota archaeon (assembly GCA_018397055.1). GTDB lineage: Archaea > Thermoproteota > Bathyarchaeia > Bathyarchaeales > DTEX01 > JAGTRI01. The sequence goes on from JAGTQS010000033.1 coordinate 2,535, forward strand.
TGAATACTCGTCTCAGAAGTTCCGCTGTGTCTACTGCTCTGCTGATGGCTCTTCCTCTGGCTTTAACCACCACTTTCTTAGAGCCAACGTTAAAAGACGTTAGGCAAGCAATAACGTACTTCATCACTGGCTTTTGTCCTATTAGAATGTGGTTTTCTTCAGATTTTCCCACGGTCTTCGGTTCTGTCTTTTCTTCTGTTTTCAATTCAGGTTTTTCCTCAGTTTTTTCTACGGTTTTCTTTACAATCTTCTTTTCAGGTTTCTTTGCGGGTTTTTCAGCCATATGGTTTTCCTCCTTTTGAATTAGTTGACATCGTCAGTTTAGGTTTGAATAGCATAATGAGATTCGTTGACATTTTTATATCTTTCTATGAAGCCTAGATTATTGTCATACAAGATAGTAAAGCAGGATTGTTAGGAGAAATCCTACTGCTGGAAAAATCAATGCAGCTATTTTCTTTGCTCTTTTCGCCCCTTCTTCGACAATCAATGAAAGTTTATCGATTTGCTGTTCGCCGATAACCTTGACACCTTGAACAGTCACGCGCTGCCAAGAAACTTCCGCGGGTTCAAGGCTTTCAAAAGCCTTTGCTGCTGCTTTTTTAATCTCATCCACAAGCTTTCCATGGCTAACAGCTTCGCCTACCGGGTTGTATCCACGCTTATTTAGAACGACAGCGTTGACCATGTGGGTGTCTGTTGTGAAAATTTCTCCGTTGGATATGCCAAGTTCATACAAATTCGTAAGTATTTTTTCTCTTAATCCGGACACCATGTTGTTTCCGTCGATAGTGACATAAGCAGTCACTTCATTGCTTGTCTTAATCAGAGTCACTGTTATTCCACCAGGTCCAAACCCGTCACTAACGGAAAATTCGGATGGAATAACTTTTCCAACTCCAGCTTCGAACCTTGATTTTTTGCTTTTACAAGCAAGCTCAATAGCGGCTTCGGATGCTTTCTTCAAGGGTTCGATGGCTTTCTCAACTTCAAAAGGGCCTTGGATACTGTTATGTGCGTCGATAGCTATTGCGTAAGAAAGCCCCATATTTCGAGCCTTTGATAGAACAGCCTCGTACAACTCCAACGGCAGATCCTCCATTGTTTCAGGCGCAAGCGTCAAGGTGACAAAGGCGCAGTCTCCAAAAATCTGACAACCCGCTATTGCGCCTTCAAGATTAACGGTCACAAACGGCGTTGCCTTTGCGTCAAAAACGTCAAACTTAACGTTTCCGCCAAGCTGCTCAAGGAACTTTTGATTCTGAATTTGAGAGGCTAAATCCACCTCGTGACCCGAGATTCCATGTGGGACAGAAACGGTGCACTCCAACTTTTTCTCAAGATAGCTTTGGATTAGGCTGGGGATTGCGCTGCTTCCGATGTTTTTGAATGGTCCGGCATGAAGCATCGGAACAACTATTACTGTTTTAAGCTTATCTCGTGTTTTGAATGCCATAAGTGAAACTTTAATTTCATGTTCTTCGCTGAGATTTTCAAGAATCTCTTCAAAAGGCTTCTCTGCTCCCACAGTCCAGTTTACAAGAAACGCTCTAACCAGTTTAATTGATGGTATTCCCAGCGTTCTCATGCCCACGGAATCTTGGTCCGCTAAAAAACCTTGAACACTTGTAAAGGCGGCAATGATGGCTAAGGTAATGTGTATTAGTGGAACCTGCAGACTTTCGAATCCAAAATAACTAAGTAAAATCAATGTAACAAAAAACATAGGTTGCAAAACAGATGCGATAAGAATCCTTGAAAAACTCTTAAACGAGAGAACTTTAAAAACAAGAAAACTTAAGGACATAGAAACGTAGAAACCTATTGCCACGATTTTTGACCAGAGAACATTGCTGCCAAGCCAAGATGAGATTAAGGTTGCAACGCAAACAAACAAAGTAACGACCAGATTCGAAACCAGAGAAAATGACGTGCATCTCCTCAAATCCAGTATAGGGTCACTTCCCAAAACAATTCTTCTCACAACATGGTTTGCCAACAAAGATGCAACAAAAAGTAGCCCACCCAAAAATATTCCTAAACCGAACGCTGAACCAGTGGCAGAAAGTGAAAGTTGCACAACTATGCCTGTTGCAAAACACTGAAAAAACAAGCATGCAACAATTATCCTATAGGAAGGAAAAGAGAAAAGCAGCGAGTAGCGGTTAACGGCTTTGTCCATGTTTCTTCTATGCAAGGCAAAGTCTCCGTGAAACCTAAATCATAGTGACATAAACATATTCAAAAAGGTTAAGGTATTTACACTATCCTGCCTATTCCAGAAAATTCACTAAAGAATTTTAATTAGAAAATTGAAAAACCAAGTGGACCAAAAGTCTGAACTATGATGAATGCACCCTAATCTGGGTATCAAACAGATAGAAAGATTTATCTATTTATTATCGCACTTTTCTAATGACGAATAATGTCAAGTAACACGCCTCCGCCCACCGTTTTACAAATACTTGAACGTCACCTGGGGCGGAAAGTCCACGTTATACTAGACCAATCCTACGGGTACGAAGGCACCCTAATGGCCATATCAAGAGAACCACCAGGCCTATGGCTCTCAGAAGGAAAAGCAACAGTTCTACGGTCAACAATCGCACAGCCAATACCACAAGTCGTAAGCCGCGAAGACCGAAGCGAAGTATTCATAAACCTCAGCTCAGTCCTAAGACTAGAAGTCCTCCACGAAGACTAACTCATTAAAAAAACTTTAAAAAATCCTAACCCACAATTCCACAGAGCCTATATAAAGAAAAAAATTCTGCGCAACCACGGAAAAGAGCCAAACAGTCAACCACATCTCAAATCATGGAAAAAATGGTCAAAAAAGCTGACCCGACTATATATACCCCCCAACAACACGCACATACAACAACATTCGCAAAATGTAACAACAAAACTAACTAACACTGCGAAATCTTAAAATGGTAGCGGGGGGTCGAATTTCAAGATCCCGGTTTACAGGATTCTATTTGAACGACCGATTTCTGGGTTTCTCAGCCTTTGTCTTATGAGCCCAGCGGGTTAAACCTGGCTACCCCACCCCGCTACGTTGAGCTAGGCTCCTTTTGCTTGTTTAGGAGCCTAAATTCGGATAATCAATGCTGCATAAATAATCTTTTCGGTCTAAACATTTCTTCTTTAAGAGGCTTGTCACTGCTTAGATGGAATTAAGGCTTTTAGGATTGGGGTAACCCACTTGTCATTTTGTATGTCGTAGACTATGAAGTCGCTGTCAAACTGCCAGTAAGCCCAGCTCCAACCCATTTTTTCCGCCTGTCTTGCAACGAAGCCTATGTAACGTACACGGGAATCCATGTCCGCCTTGTCGTAAGCGCCAAACTCTCCGAGAAACAGTGGTCTGTCATGCTTTTTCGCCCAAACCTGAGCCTTTTCGAAGTCATTGATGACAGCTTTCTTTTCTTCAGCTGTAGCCTTCCATTCGACGCCAACCTTGTCCTGCAGTCCTACCCAGCTTGCACCTTGATGGGTGAACTCCATAGGCCTATAGTAGTGAACGGTCACGATGATTTTTCTGTCATCCTGCGGAAGCACAAGGTTGTCCAACGATTCAATACTATTCCAATTTCCAGGTCCAACAATCACCGCCCTAGAAGGATTCGACCCTCGGATAATTGCAAGCGCCTCACCAAGAAACTGGTTCCACAATTCAGGCGTTAATTCCTTGTTTGGTTCATTCAAGATCTCGAAAATCACCTTGTCTGGACAATCTCTGCAGTGGTCGCTTAGGTTTCTCCAAACTGCCAAGAACCTGTTTTTGTTCCCCAACGGGTCTTGCCCCATAACCCCAAACTCGTGAAAATCAAGTATAGTCACAAGACCATTTGACAACGACTGTTCAATCGCCCAGTCCAAAGTTTCAAGCCATCTTTTCGACATTCTGTCTTTTTCATCAATACCCAGGTCTCTAAAGGGATGTAAATTGATGCGAACACTATTGAAGCCAGCTTGCTTAATGAGCCTGAAATGTTTGTTCTTCATTCTTGCCTTTAATCGATTTTTCCAAATTGGATCGTAGCCAAGAACATTCACGCCTCTTCCCATCATCTGGTTCATTTTAAAAATATCAGAATCACCCATGTTTTGTCCTCCTACTTAATATTAATGATTAATTGCAGACATGCTTATATATTGTCATGCTGACTTGCTATGCACAAAAATTCTAATGTTCCAAAATCCCGCACATTTAAATGTAGACTATTTTTTTCTGTCCAGATAGAAGACTATAATTATATATCTGATGCCGCATAGAAACTTGCATGCCATCTCAAAGAATGGTCGTGTTAATGGGCTCAAAAAGCGACCTTAACTTTGCACATAAGGTTGAGGAATTCTTGAAGCAGGAAGGGTTCAGCGTTAATTGCGAATACGTGATCGCCTCAGCCCATAGGGCTCCAGATTATTTACTGAAAAGACTTGATGACGACGAAAAAAAGGGCGACGACGACGTCGTCTACGTGACCATAGCAGGAATGTCAGATGCACTTTCAGGAGTCACCGCTGGCTTCACAACTCGTCCTGTGATAGCGTGCCCACCGGACATCGAAAAATACGGCCCTATGAAGGTATTTTCCTCAGTTATGACTCCAACAGGCGTTCCAGTAATGCTTGTTTCTAAACCTGAAAACGCTGCATTAGCAGCCATAAAAATTTTGGCGCTTAATAATCCGTCGCTACGTAAAGAAATTGCAGCTTACATTCAGAGAAAAAGAAAAGAGAGCGTTGAAGCCAACTCTAAGGTAACAAAATGAAAAGACGTCGAAGTATGGCGATAAGACTTGGAAATTGATGTAAATAACGTTTTGTTAAAAACGAATCTTCCATACACGCTGTTCAAAAGAGGTAAGGTACGTGACATTTATGACCTAGGTAAAAATTTACTGATTGTTTCAACCGACAGAATCTCAGCCTTCGACGTTGTCTTGCCCGATGGAATACCTCATAAAGGCCAAGCTTTAAACCTACTCTCGGTTTACTGGTTCAAAGAAACAGAACATATCTTGCCAAATCACCTCTTGGAAGAGGTGAACACAAGAACGATTCTTGTAAAAAAATCCGAACCCATAAAAGCAGAGTTTGTTGTCAGAGGCTACCTCTATGGCTCGGCGTGGGAAAAATACAAGAAAGGAGAAGAAATCTATGGCAACAAACTGCCGCCGGGACTTAAAAAGGCCGAAAAACTTCCTGAACCCATTTTGACGCCAACAACAAAAGCTGAAGTTGGACATGATGTTGAATTAACCAGAGACCAGGCTGCTAAATTGGTTGGAAAAAGCATTTTGTCAGAAATTGAGGAATACTGCCTAAAAATCTATGAGAACGCATCTAGGAAGGCTGAGGAAAAAGAAATCATCATCGCGGATACAAAATTTGAGTTTGGAATGTACGAAGGCAGCATCCTCTTAATTGATGAAATATTAACCCCGGATTCGTCACGTTTTTGGCCTAAAAATCAGTACAAGGTCGGCGCAGACCAGCCTAGCTTTGACAAACAATACGTGAGAGACTATCTTACGTCAACAGGCTGGAACAAGCAGCCTCCTGCACCGCATCTGCCGAAAGAAGTGATAATCGAAACCTCACGCAGATACATAGAAGCATACGAAAAATTAACAGGCCAAAAATTCTTTAACAAAATAGTAAAGAAATGATGTGCAATGTCGTCAAAATACGCTGAAGCTGGAGTAGACGTTAAAAAAAGAGGCATAGAAATCTTTCAAGAAACAATAAGCAACCTGTTTCCAGGAGCCTTCTGCGTCGTAACAAAAGACCCACATTTACCTAAGTACGGACTAGTTACCCACGCTGACAGCGCAGGCACCAAACCAATTGCAGCATACCTTTACTGGAAAGAGACTGGCGACACACAATGGTTTAAAGGACTTGCACAAGACGTTTTAGCGATGAACGTCAACGACATCGCATGTGTAGGAGCTGAACCAATCAATTTTGTAGACTACATTGCAATTAACCCAAATACTGTGCCAAAAACAAGTTTACTCAAGACAATAAACAAAGGGTTCAAAGAAAGCCTCGAGACACTGAGTAACCTTGGGATAGATGTTCTTTTTTCAGGAGGCGAAACCGCAGACCTTCCTGATGTGATAAGAACCCTTGATGTCTCAGGTGTTGTGAACGGTCGAGTTGAATTGTCCAAGATAATTATTGGAGCCAAAATTAAGCCTGGCGACATGATCATCGGGCTTAGAAGCGGTGGAAAAACACTGTACGAGAATAAGGAAAACAGCGGAATCATGTGTAATGGTCTAACATTAGCCAGACACTGCCTCTTAAGCAAGGAATATAGACAAAAATACCCTGAAATCTCTGAGCCAGAAGGCAAAGGATACCAAGGACGGTTTAAAGTTGACACTTATGTTGATGAACTTCAAATGACTGTTGGCGAGGCATTGGTTTCGCCAATGAGGTTCTATGCGCCCATAGTTCTCGAAATGCTCGAAAAACACGGAGAAGACATAACTGGGTTGGTTCACAACATGGGCGGCGGAATGACAAAGTGTTTACGCATTGGCACAAACATCAACTTCAAAAAAGACAAAATAATCAAGCCTGACCCCGTCTTTCACCTAATTCAAAGAGAATCTGGAGAAGACTGGAAATCGATGTTTGAAATTTTCAACATGGGAACAGGCTTCGAAATCATCGCAAAACCAAATGCAACAGACAACATACTGGAAATCTCAGAAAAACATGGACTTCAAGCCCAAGTGATTGGGAAATGCGAAAAAAGCAGCGGCCAAAACAAGGTTTCAATAATCAGCCCTTGGGGAAAGTTCCAATACCAACGTGAACAGTAAGTCACGAAGGTCATGTTACTATTTTTTCCAGAATCCTTTTTTCCGCAGCGTACTTTATCTCAAGCATAGGCAAGTCCATTGGAGCGGAAATACTCTCTAAGCCGTGTTGCCTCAGCAACCACTGATATTTTAATGAAAGCCTCCTCATCTCGGGTGATGTTGGCCCCACACATGGACACCCAGGAATCCTTGGACTAACGTCGAATACATAGAAGGCCAGCTTCTTTTGCTCAGGGTCATCAGAGTCATAGGCAACTGCACCTTGCAGAGCAAAGAGCCCAATCATGCCTGGTGGAAATTCACGTTTACATATTTTTCTAAATCTTTCAGCAGCCTCATACACAAGCGGTTTTTGTGATTCTCTCATGGTCAATCCGTAGTGACCGATCTCTTCGTTCTTAATTGGCACATTGATTCCAAGCTGATCTTTAGCTGGCAAGCCTAGAATGCCGTGAAGGTTGGTTTGTTTTCTGTCGTCGAAACCAAGAAGGTCAAAGTCGTCGAACACCTCGGTTAATGCCCAGCCTTGAAAGTTGGCGTTGAATTTTTGTCCTAACACATATTCTTCGATTCTTGCCTTTTTTAGGCCTTCTTCGTCAATAACTTCATCTTTAAGTAAACTTCTTGCCTTTTCATAATATTCGTCCACGTTGGAAACAATGAAGAACGCCCTTTCCAGAGGCTTCTTCTTTTGTTGAACCTTCACTATTGCCAACCTGTCTATGTCCTCTGGTTTATCAAATTTTTTCGGAGTCTTTATTCCAGCTTGTTCTAAGAGCCAGTATTGGTTACGCCTCTCATTTCTTTCCTCAGCTCTCAACATCATTCTGTTTCCGTAAAGTGGAACTGCAAACCTGTTTTCAATGTTGTCATAGCCTACATACACAGAAAATGATCTGTTAGGAATAAAAACCGTATTATAGTCTCTTAGTTTATCTTGGATCTCTGGGTTGACGATGTCTGAAAACTTATCCAATAATATTACGAAATCAAACAGATGCCTATCATATTTGGCGTAAAGAGCCTCTCTTCCTTTTTGGCACACAACCACTGTTCGCAGACCAAATGACCTAGCTGAAACACCAACCTCTTCAGCTGAGTGAGAGCCTAAAACCCCAATCGTAACAGACTTAGGATCATACGAAGAGGTTAAGCTTTGAATTTCTTCTCTTTTTATGACCATTCTCCATCACACATGTAAATAATCATATAGAGATAATGACGGAAATCAATATACTACTTTCTCCAGCTGATTCTTATTTATCGCATTCCTTATTTCCCTAGCTATTCTACGCCCCATATACATGCCTTCCCCATATTTCAGATACGCATACGGCGACGTACCTATCCCAACATTACTTCCTGCAACAATTCGTGCCGAAATTTCAAACGTGAAAATTTCCATTGTGTCAGTGATTATTGTTTCAAGACAGAAAGGACCGACAATTCCAGGCGGCGCAATCTCTTTTGAAACCTTAGCCACATTATCTCCCATTTCTAAGACTTCGGGCAACAGAGACTCTCTTAATGTTAACGGGATATTGCCAACGATCGTGTACGTAGGATTAAGATCGAGCTGTAACTGTTCGCTCGCAGGTATTCTGCCTATCGTATCAACATTAGACTCGTACCTCTTGTCCATCCCAAGTAGCTCCACATCATCTTCGATCACAGAGCTAAAATATTGAAAATACGCATTAACACCGAGCACATACTGCTGAAGATGCATGGATTTTAGGTCTTCCTTACTTAGATGCCCCCTTCTGATCATCTCTTTTGCTTTCTTATGAAAAGACTTTGGAGAGTCAGCTAAGAAATATCCCTTTCCACCTCTAGCCCCTGGAAACTTAGCAATCGCTAAACAATCAATCTCGGCAGGGCTATTGTAGATCTTTGGAAGAGTTAATCCAGCTCTTTGCAGCCAGCTTCTCTGCATCTCACGGTCAATCTCCCATCGGAGAAGGTTTCGGTTACCAAACATTGGCACAAAAAATTCGTTCAAAAGAGCATCCATACTGATATAAGCATTGAATGAGCCATGAGGAACCAAGATTGTGTTAAGCTTTCTAAGTTTTTCCTGTACCCTGTCTTCAACAATTTCGCCGAAATTATCAACATAAACTGTTTCGTCCACGAGTGGAAACTTTCGGTAGACAATTTCACGATCCTTCTTCAGAACGCAAACTGTCTTGAATCCTTCTTCTTTAGCGCCTTTGAAAATGTTAAGGGCTGAGTGAGACCCAATTGTTCCAATTGAAATCTTGCTTTTTTCATATTTTTTAGTGATTGAGCCTATCTCTTCTTTTCCTATCATCAATCTTCCTCTGCGTCTTTCGTAAACATTGCGTATGAAAGGTAATATAGCAAGGTCTTCTTAAACTCTTTCTGCCATCCATTTACACAATATTTATTTTAATATCTTCTCTAATAAGGAAAAAACAACTACAGATTTGGATTGAACAAACACATGAGACTAATGGGAAGAATTAAGACTGAATTCTCATTTTTTACAGGAAATTATCTAATATTAATCGTCAGTTGGATAATGATAGACTTCGATCAAGAACTGCCGGGAACATACTTTTCAGATTACGTATTACAGCTGGGAGGAGACCCATTAGTTCTCGGCGTAATAACCGCAGCATCAATGCTTGCCTTAGCATTTGTGCAGTTTCCCGGAGGCTATTTAGCAGACAAATATGGTCGCCGATGGCTTGTCTCAACCTTAACATTCGGCGTAGCATTTTCATTTGTTCTTCACGCAACAGCCTCAACGTGGCATTACATTCTTTGGGGCGAGATTTTGAGAAACCTATATCTTCTATATCAGCCAGCTCTAAATGCGATGTTCGCAGACTCGCTGCCTGCAAAAAAGAGGGGAATGGGATTTTCAATTCTTAATTTAATTAGACCTTAGGCGTAATTATTTCTCATTCAGAAACGATGCGAAAAATTCAAAAATCGTTCAGAAAACTTCGCAAGAAATGTAAGAATTGTGATAGAAGGCACTTAGAAATAGCAAGAATCTCCATAAGTATTAATTACGCCTAAGGTCTATTATGAGTGTATCTACAACTCCCGCTCCAGCAGTTGCACTTTTTCTCGTTGCAAATTTTGGTTCAATAATGGGTATGAGAATCGCTTATGTTATAGTCATCGCGCTGTTTTTATGCGCTGCAATCTTAAGGTTAAAACTTAAAGAAAGCATACAAAATACGGAAACTCCCAATTTAAAGAAGGTATTAAGCTCTTATCCGCAAGCTTTAACAGAAGGAATAAGTGTTTGGAAAAAGGTTCCGAGGTCAACAATCTATCTTTTAATATCATCATTATTGTTTCGATTTGCATCCACTATGACTATGCCTCTCTTACTAGTTTATGCCTTTTATGTAATGCAAATTGGCGGGTCCCCAAATCTGGCAATACCGCCTGAACAAGACCCAGTTCTGCAGCTAGCACGTGAAAAATGGGGATATGTAAATATTGTGCTATTTATTAGTATGATATTCCTCTCAATTCCAACAGGTAAAATAATTGATAAAATGGGAAGAAAAAAACCATTAATATTGTCAGGAATTTTTTCAATCCCAGCCGTAATTCTATTCGTATACGGAAACTACGTGACTCTTTTCTTGAGTCTAATTTTATGGGGAGCCAGTCAACTTCTTGGATATTCAGCGTTTCAAGCATTGTTCGCAGATCTTGTACCACAATCGCAACGTGGAAAGGTTATAGGTTCAATGAATTTCTTTACATACTTATTGATGGCAGCTGGAGGTATACTTGGGGGAGTATTGTATGATTATGTGTCCCCGCGAACGCCTTTCTTACTTATGCTTGCTCTAATAGTTCCATCAATTATCTTAATAATCTACGGCATAAAAGAACCTAAACCAGAGGAAAGAGAGGATTAATTTTTTTTTAAAAAAAATGGCGAGAACATTAATCGCCTTCGAATTCAACAAGGTTGAAAACGTCGTATCCCTTTAGTTTTTCTCTGCCATGTAGGTCGGGGAGCTCAACAACAAAGGCGCAACCAACCACTTTTCCACCACATTTTTCGATCAACTGACAGGCAGCCTTCATCGTTCCCCCTGTGGCAAGCAAATCGTCAACTAATAAGACCCTGTCGCCTTCCTTTATTGCGTCCTTGTGAATTTCAATTAGGTCTATCCCATATTCCAGTTCGTATTCCTGACTCACAGTTTCTGCTGGCAGTTTCCCTTTTTTTCTTATAGGTACAAACCCTTTCTTTAGAAGCATAGCTAAAGCGGTTCCGAAGATGAAGCCTCGCGATTCGATTCCCGCAACAATGTCTATTTGTTTATCCTTATAGTGTTCATAAAGTCTTTGGCACGTTTCCATAAAACCTTTCTCGTCTTTAAGCAATGTCGTAATGTCTCTGAACATTACCCCCTTTTTCGGCCAGTTCGGAATAGTCCTTATTTTGGATTTTATGTCTTCATTCATCTTTTCAACCCCCTATTGTAACACAGCTGTCTTAATGTCTCTTGTGCAAGGACAATCATTATATTCCTTTATTTTTGGAATTACCTCTAATATAAGGTTCTGGACTTTTTCCACGTTCTCCCTGAATGTTTCCATTACCATCTGTGCGTCAACAGGTTTTTCACCTGTCTTCCAACAGTCATAATCCGTTGGCATAGCAATTGCAGCGTAATGCAGCCCTGCTTCTCTTGCTAATATAACTTCTGGAACAGTGCTCATGTTTATTACGTCTCCACCCCATTGTCTGAACATGAAGCTTTCCGCTCTTGTTGAAAACCGTGGACCTTCGATGGTTACAACTGTGCCCTTCTCGTGGCATGAATACCCAAGTTTCTTAGCTTGCTCATAAAGTAGTTTTCTCAGGTTCGGGCAGAAGGGTTCAGCCATCGGAATGTGGCACACCTTGTCCTTCTCGTAAAACGTAGATCGTCTTTTAGTTGTTCGATCGATAAATTGGTCTATAAAAACAAATTCACCAGGTTTTATCTCTTCCCTAAGTGAACCACAGGCAGTTGTAGCTAAAATGTGGGTGCACCCAGCGTCTTTTAAGGCTTGTATGTTAGCTTGAAAAGGAACATTTGTGGGCATTAAAGTGTGTTTTTTGCCATGTCTAGAAAGGATCACAACCTCGATTCCTTTAATTTTTCCAACCATAAGAGCAGACGAAGGCTTGCCAAAAGCAGTCTCAACCTCAATGTTTCTTTGTTCCTTGAGGATTTTTGGATCTTCAAGACCTGAACCTCCGATTATGCCGATCTTATTCAAGCCCAATCAACCTCACATTATAGATATTTTATTAATTTTTATTATTATGACTTCTTTTCTTCTTCTGTTGCTTCTCTATAAATTGTCAAGATAAATGTTTGGTTGTTGCATTTAGGGCACAATTCAACCTTTTTCAAAACATAATCTCCATTTTGAAATTCTCTTATGTTTTTGTAGTCGCAATTGGAACAACGTAAAACTGTATAGACCTTTGTTTGTTCAAATCCCAGACTCATAGGCTGTTTTCGCATTTGAATAAGAAGGTATGCTGATAATATTATGGCGCCTATACTGAAGACCATGTTTATGAAGTCAGCTGTCTTATACTTAGTATACGTTTCCACAGCCTGGTAAAGAGATATGAATGAAAGTAAAATTAAAACAAATACGATCCCGACAAAAAAATATGAGATGTGTTTTGCTGCAACTGTCGGTTCTTCCAAAAACATCCCTCTACTGTGCGATGCCCATTGTGTTTCCTATTCCAGCAATTATTACGCTATCTCCCTCTTTTGTAGTCTCCCGAATTATTCTATTAATCCGATTAATGACGTCATCTACACTGTCAGATATTTCTTTTCTTATAGCGGACACTACGTCTCCTACTCCTTCTTTAATCAAGATGACGTCTAGAGGAACCTTGTATTTTGTTGCCACTTCCTCTACCTTAAATTTGTCGACGCCTGGTCCACCTATAGCAACGCCGGTTCCCTCAATAACTTCTCCAGGTTTTTCTCCTTCAAGTTTTTGAGCTGCATCGATAATGATCATCCTTGCAATTTTACCTTCCTTTTCCTCAAGAATCTGCCTTATGGCTTCTCCAGGCTTGCCAACGTTTCCTCCAGGTCCTTTAGCTTTTAGCACGTAGGCTAATCTTCCTTCGATGGAAACTTCGCTCATTACAATATCTTGAGCAACCTCCCGATTTTCTCTTCCATTCATAAGTCTAGCAGCTACTAAGGCGCCTATGCCATCGCCTATTGGTTGCCCAGATTTGAAAGCTGTTAAAGCACTTGCATATGCTTCTGATTCTTTCATTATGTCAGGTAGGATCATTTGTAATTGCAGAATTATGTAGAAGCTTGAGGTTTTTTTACCAGAAAGATAAAAGTGCCTTACAAGTTTATAGATTTGGTTAAGCGCAAGAGCTGCTTCGAGCATGTTTGCAAGGTTGTTCACTTGAGTCTCATTTGCTTGCGGAACCATCATCTTTACCTCGTCTTTAAGCCTAAAATCGCGAACGTCCACGATGTGTTCCAGCCTCTTAATTATACCAGCAGGATCCAATTCAACCGGTGGAATGTACAAGTGTTCTAGAATACGGTCTATCCTAACTTCCAGGTCATTATTTGTTTTTCCAATTTCTTTAATTGTTGATATGGCTAAACACCGTCCACGGTCTCTAATCAGCTGAAGTTTGAACAAAGAGCTTTCGATTTCTTTTAGCATAAATTTAATTTGAATACGTTGCCCGTAGAACATGTATGCAACGAAGAATCCTAGCCATAAAATTTGAATTATGGGTCCTATTACATCGTTTCCAGATGTTAAGGCTTGATCAACATTTGAAATTGTTTCAGCACTCATTAATATTGTGCACCGCTCTAACAAGTTAGAAATGCTCGATTAATAAATGTTAAGCAAAAAACAGCATTATTAAAAGCTCTAGTACGAGTTCATTAAATCATAGAAAAGATCATAACCATGTCAGGTCTGAAGGTATCAAAAAAAGATTTTAATATAGTCTGTGAGTTATGTGATTTTGGCTGATATAATGCGGATTAAGATTGTTTATCTTGGTTTGATTAGAAGCAGAATAGGAAAAACAGACGAACAACACGAGGTCGCTGAAGGGTCCTCGTTATCTGATTTTTTCAAATTCTTAATTTCAAAATACGGAGTAAAACTTCAGTCTCTTATTGGAGAGAAAAAGGAAAGTTGGTTAGATCCCACTGTTATTACAACTGTTAATGGGGTTTTACGAGATCCTTTACAAGGAGACGCTGTTACTCTTAACGATGGAGATGTCATAACAATAATGACGCTAATAAGTGGCGGCTAATTGTCATCCTTTTATTAATTATGTGATAGATTGTTTTTTTCCACCACTTCTTCAATTGTCCGGTTAAGCGTTACCTCTGAAATATCAACAGCATATTCAATAATGCGTCTTGAGTTTTCTAGGATTAAACTGAAAATCAATGAAACAATAGGATCTATCTTTTTGCTGAATATAATTGTGGTTAAATTAAGTTCCTGTTTTGCTAAAGATTCTGTTTCTGAAATTATTTTGTCTGCGTGTTCATAGTCTCTTTTAAACATTGCGCCTATAGCAGTAGTTCCGAAGGTGTTTTCTGATTTGTCTGGTTTTTAGTGTTTTGGTTGTAGAAAGTGTTCTTGTCAGGCTCTAAGGAGCTGTTAATGTTTTTTCGC
>JAGTQS010000035.1 GCA_018397055.1 Candidatus Bathyarchaeota archaeon
CCAATACCAGCCACGTTCATGTACAGCAACAGTTTCGGTCATTTCCCAACTTCTCTCCTCTTCTCGACATAATCAATTATCTGATACGCTCCGTACAAGCAAAGCAAGACTAGAACCTTAAATAACCAATTGGGAACAAAAGCCATAAAATATAGGACTAAACCAGATAAACCAAGCAGGAAGATTAAGGCTAAAGGAAACAGGATGGTGTTTTTTCTCCTCTTCGCACGGTTTATTTCTCCTCTATATTACTTAACGAGCTGAACTCCAAACCAGTCGCTTCTCCTCTTTTGTTAGTCGAACCTCGATCAACTCGCAGAGCGGATTGGGACATTCATAGTGGTTGTATCGAATCAATACTAACTCGCTTCCGCATTGAGGACACCGTTTAACTTTAGGTAGAGGTTTAGCTCCACGCTTCTTCATCTTCATCCTCCCCTTCACTAAAAACTTCAAAAAGCCACAACGAAAAGAACATTTCAAACATGATCAAGAAGCTCCTTAAATACGAATTTATGGGAGCCCCAGCAAGCCTACTTATGTCAAAGCCAGCTAGGAATGGAATTAGAAATCTAAACCAGCCTACTCCCAAGTCTTCTTCTTCCTCCAGCGTTTCAAGCGCTGCCTACGAGAGTCTTCCCTAGACATTAAAATTGCGAGGAAGCAGAAGATTGCGGTTATGGCTAGGATCAACAAAAGCATCACGGAATCCCCCTAGTCACGAACCAAGCGAAAGTATATCCAAGTAAGGCGAAGCTCACCAACCCGAAGATTGAAGCCCACGAATCGTGGAAGCCTAAGCTGTGGATAATAGGTAAATAAAACGGCCTGATAAACATATCATATATAGCTAGAAAAATGCCTAACGCAACAATTCTAAACAGTGTCTTCCTAACCTTCATCCTTCTCTCCCCTCACCTTCCCCAAGGAGGACCTAAACCCAATCCAGCAAGCACACAATACGAACCGACCAACAAAAAATCAATACGATTCGATTCATTTTGAGGCGAGACGAGCCTTTCTACGCCAGCCACACCCGACCCTTCAGGCGGGTCACGTAACATATGAGTTATCATGGTTAAGCTAGCGATTAGCCAATTTTTGCATTTACTACTTCCCTTAGGTATTGCAACCTGCCTTGTCATTCAGTTTACCCCTTTTCAAAACTATGATGATTGCCTTCCTCAAGCCTTCACTTCGAATGTAGATGCCTTCTTCCTTGCAAAGCTGATCAAACTTTTCTAGGAGCTGCTTTTCAATTCTGAAGGCGACTATAACGTTATAGTTTCCCATTGTTGCAATCGTTGTTTTACTATTTTATACAAGCCTATTTATCGCTTGTTACGTGTTTTAACCGTGTTTTCAACCGTATTAGGCACTTCCAAATCACGAAGAATTAAAAAGCGAATAAACTCGTTAAAAGAGCTGAAACCATACTCCTCTATTCGTTTCTGGGCTAACTGGAAAAGCCTCTCACTCAACTTGAGCTCTTTTCTTAAAAGCCTGTTTTTTTTAGCCATCTCCCTCAAGCCTCCCCGGAAAGTTTAAGCCCCTTAAAAACATCAGCATACTTCTTGTAGTATTGTTCCGGAGACATCAGGAGAACAGTATGCCAGAGCATAATCAACTCAACATAACATCTGCCACAGAGAGGCCGATAGATCGTTTTCCACAAGCCAGACGGCTGCCTCCGCCATCCCCAATACTTCAGGATATGCGTTTTTTGGCCACATTCGACACACATATGCGGTTGCACCGTGAAAACGTCTAATCCATCCCAAAATACATGTTCAGTCAAGGTTGATCTCTTTCCCGCAAAAATTTGATTAAAAACTGGCCGCAGTCCTCGCAAACAACATAGGCTTCTAGCGGCTTGCCGATCAACTTAACCTTGTAGGCTCCTATTACCTTAGGTTTACCACAACGGTCGCAATTTAAGGCTGTGTACCTTGGCTTCACATTTCCGACGGAAAGCACGTCCACGTCTTTAAACTTTGGAGAAAATGCATTACCCACACCCTGAGGGGTATTTATTTTTTCATTTTGAATAAGCGTTTTTTGAGGTTCTTTTCCCTTAGTTTGAGCTTCAGAAATAAATACCCTTCGACATGTAGGTAAAACAAGTTTTTGCCTTTTATCATTAGGGTCAAGTTCTTGCGAAAATAAGCCTACTGATTCAAGAAGGTTAAGTATCTCTTCAAGTCTTTTCTTGCCCATCGTTCTATGAAACGTCTCATAATACAAAGCTTGAAATTGCTTTCTAGTTATGCCTTCATCTGGAATTTTAGGTTCAAGCTCCTTATAGATTTCATAGACCTCTGGAGGGAGACCTAACTCGTTAGCCTCACTTACTTCTTTGTAGAGTTTGAAACCTTCGTTCACGTCTTCCTCATTCACTATAACGCTTCCGCTTAACTCTATCTTTTCCCGGTGCCAAAGATTCAGCATAGCATGAGCCTTGATTAACGCTAAAAGCCTCGTGATATCCCTCTGATGCCGGGGAATCAAGGAATTATGAATTTCGAAGAATCTTTCAGCTATCTTCTCTCTAAAGCTCTCTGGAACCACAACAAAGAGGATTCTTTCTCTCGCTATTTCTTCAACTCTTCTCCTCAGCCAATTCCTTCTAGGATCGCCTTCCATAAACTTGAAGAAAGCTTGTCTATCTCCCTCTTTTTGGATTTTAAGCAGTATCGAATCCTTGAGTTTTTCTTGGGTAGTCTCTGGAGACAACAACAAAAGCCGAGTTCTCTCTTGATCTTCCATGCTAAACTTAGCAGAGCAGAAATAAACAGTGGGATACCCGTTAAGATAAACAGTTTTGGTTCTTAATCCGGATCGTTCTTTCCGATCCGTAATTTTGTAAACTAAAGTTTTCCGATCATGGCTTAACAAAGGCCTAATTCTCTGAAGCAGCATGTCGTGAGGTTGATCTAGAAAGATTAAGATTTTTTGATGAAGATCAACAACTACGACCTTCCGTTTCTCCTTTTCTTCTACCTCTCTATTGTCGCTTGGATCAGTCATGAGGTCTCCATATTCATGGAAGAAGGCTGTGGGTGAAACATAAGAATATTCAATTATAGAGTTTCTTGGGAAATACCATGCTAATTCTAGGGGAATATAGGATTTTCCCGTGCTGCTTTCAGCTGTGAAAGCCAGATTAATCTGATCTTCCTCTGTAAAAGTGAGCAAACCCGTTAGGAAGGCTATGACCTTGTTTAACTTGTCATGTTTGATAGTGCTGTTTAAGATATCTGCAACTTCTTCTAAGGTTACAGGTCTCTTTATTTCTTTAAGATGTTCTAGAGCCTCTTCAAGCCTTTTCCGTTCTTCACTTTTAGGCTTAGCCGTTTGTCCTCCACATTTAGGACACTTAAACCATTTAGTGCCTATATCATCTACATGATCCTCTTGAACCTCTGAACCGCAAAAGGGACAGAGATATTTTAGGACCAAGCCAAATGTATCTTCGGTTTTAGGTTCCGGATTTTTAGCTTCTGGTGACTTCTCTTCGCCCAATTTCCCTTTCTCCGCTAAGAATACTCTCAACATGTCTCACAATCTTAGCCATGGATAAGAACCTCGATTTTTTCTATCCGCTCTAGAACTTGTTTCAACTTCTTTTTTGGAATAAACTCAGCCGTAACTTTTGCGCAGGCCCCTCGTTGTGAACATTTTTCGCAATCATCACAAATTAATGGGGCGCCAAAGCAGCCAAAACAGCTGGGAAGAGAATTATCACTCATTGGTTGCTGAAGCCTCCTCAAAAAGCTGTTTGCAAAGCTCAGGTGCTTCTCTCAGCAGCTTCTCTCTTAGCGCCTCCCGCGTAAACTCTGAGATGTTCGTGTGCATGTCCGTTGAGACGTATTTTTCAAGCAAAATTTTAAGTCGTACGGGAACCCTTACGTTTAGATTTGCTAGTTCTTTTGCCATTGTACCACCATCGCAAAATTAATAAGGAAGGGACTAGCATATCTAGTACACTAAAGAGGACAGTAGGACAGTAAATAGGACAGTAGATAAAGATGAATTTTGAAAACTTATCAGAATGGCCCGATCCAACAAAAGGAAAAATCTGCACGTTACTTAGAGAAAATCCCCAAGGCTTAGGGTTCAACGAGCTTTACAAGAAAACACGTAAATTATGCGCGAAAGTAACGCTTAGAAAGAAGCTAGACGAATTGTTGGAGAAGGAGTTAATTGAAGGTCCTCAAAACTGGAGACATGGAAAAAAGCAAGTGTACAAGATTTCTGAAACTTGGAAGACGTACGCTAAACATTTAGACCAGTTAAAAGATTACGGCAACACATTATTCATAGATTTGATGATGCTAAAGTATGTCCTCTCAAATCAGCCTAGCGACGAGAAGAAAGAGCAAATAATATGTGAGTTCAATGGAAAATTCCTTACAAAAACGGGTTTTCTCTACCTTTTAGCCTCCGTATATTCCTCTTGGTATGTGGATGAGTTGAAAGGGACCTTTTTCTACACAGCCGACAAGATTGCGCAACAAAGATTAAAAGAGTTCACGAGCATTACCGGGCCTGTCAAAATATCCGTTCCCACCGGTTACAAATTCTCCAGTATGATTGATAAGGATAAATTTCTAGGTTGGCTTGAAGATGAGGAAAAACTGAGCATAGAAGAAATAGAAAAAGTGAAAAAACTGCTTCAAGGCGTTTCTCTGAATTATACTGGGAGATATGCCTAGTTTTTGTTTGGCTTCCAAAACCAAAGCAACAAGTAGTTGCTCGGTTACCGAGCAGTTCAGAAGAACCTTCAACGGGTTAAGGATTAGATACCTCATTGAACTTGTCAAAAACTTTACTTTAAGGACGATGCAGAGAAGATCGCCTATAGTCGCCATAAAAACATTAATCGCCTTCAGCAAACGCCTGTCACATACACGAGAAGCATATTTGAAGAGTTGAAGCTTAGGCTTAGCGTCAAAACAGACGAAGAAGTTAAACGCCTTCTCAGAAGATTCTACAACCTAAAATATTATCCTGAAACGCATAGACCAAACCGACAGGACACCGATAGTAACGTTACTATCGGTCAAGTCTTCAAGGACGAGCCCATAAAACCTGAAAGCTTCATCAGGAATAACCTTGCTTATCTTGATTTTCCATTGTGGCTTAGGTTTAGCGTCAAAACAGACGAAGAAGTCAAACGCATTCTCAGAAGGCATTATAACCTCAAAACTCGACCAGAGAGATATAAAACTAATGAAGAAGACAGTAAGTATAACGTTATACTTACTCAAGTCTTTCAGCCTGAATCCATAAACGCCCTCTCTTTCACCAAGAAGAACCTTCCTTATCTTGATTTTCCATTGTGGCTTCCAAAACCAAATTCAACATTCATTGCAACAATAAGTACAACATTGTACTTACAAAGGTATTCGAATCCCTTCAACAGGTTGAAAGCTAGATGCCTCATTGCAGCTGTGTGGCTTCTAGGCTCCCTTGCAGTAAACACGCCTGTTTTTGATACTGTGGTATCGCCTAGCTGCTTAATCGAGAACACATATTTTTGCACAAAAAACCTAGGCTTTTCCACGCAAAAAACTATACTCATAAAAGGGGGAGAGTTTAAGCGAGCAGCTTCTCCAAAGCCTTCTTTACTTCTGTGATTTCAAGTTCCACTCGGCTCAGCCTAGCCTTCAACTCCAAATTTTCAGTCTTCACGATTTCGGTTTCTTTTCTTAGCCTCACGTTTTCAAGTTCCAATTCGCCAAGCCTGTCCTTAACTTCTTTCATGTTTGCGCTTAGCTGCGTTATGCTGATGAACTGTTCACGTTCAAGGTAGAGGCGTTTCAAATCTTCAATTTTGCCCCGCTTGTAAGCTTCGGCCATCTCACCTATTTCATGTCCAAGCCAGAAATCCACTATGGTGTCGGGAACTCCCTTGTTAGTCATAATTGAGCCGAAAGATTCCCTTAAGGCGTGTGGACTTAACGGGTTGAAGTCTCTTCCATTAAGGTTCTCGTCTACAAAACCGCTCTTGATAGCTACTTCCCTGAGCATGTTTTGAACTAGGTTCTCAGTTATTCCTTCCCTTGAAAGAGCCTTCATACTTTCTTTGAGAAACAAGGGATCGTTAGGTTCATGGCTTATGCCTTTAGCCTTCAAATCGTTCAGGTAAGCCTTCAAGCCTTCACATGCGTCTCTTCCCAAGAAAGTGTAGTATTCGGTTCCTGTCTTAGGCCGATAAAGGTCAAGTTTCAAAGGATGATCGTTTCTCGCTAAGCCTTCAGCCACGTCTCCAACCTTCAAACTGCACAGGGTTGAAACATCCATTCCACTTTGAAACATTGTTAAGATCACAGCTCGATCCCGGATGCTTCTACAGTGATCCACAAGCCTCTTCACATCCACGTTTGACAGGATCATCCGCCTGTTCACAACTCGGGGTTTGGGAAGTGCGCTTCTTCCCCTCAACTTCACGTAGACATCAAAGGTTCCATAGAAACTACGCACGGCTCCAACATAGCAATGGGCCATCTTACTGCTTATGCCTTTGCCGATCACTTCTCCGCTTCCCCCAGCCTTCCTTTTAGGCGCCTCGTTCATTAGCCAATTGTAAAAGCCTATGAGCCTCTGCTTCACAACATCCGTTTTTAGTCTTGGATCACGCTTATGATCCTCTAACGCCTCATCTACGAGTTGAGTAGCATTCATGCCCGTGTATTCCACATAGAGCCTGAAACCGCTCCGGTAAGTCGCCTTGGTTGATTCCCGGGTTATGCTTCCCAACCATCTAACTAAAGGCTGCTCTTTCCAATTAACCAGTTCTTCCCTAACCATGTTTTCACCAAGAAGAACTGTGAACATTTAAACTTATAAAATTTCCTACAATAAACCTAACCATGTTTTAATTCTGGCAATTCATATGGAATATTGGCTCAAAAAATCCTTTCAATCTTACTAAGGCTCAAATTCAAGGGTCGGAGCTATTTTGAAGCAAGGCTCTTGTTCAGCTCATTTAAGAATTCTTCAAATTTTTCTTTGGGAACTCTTGCTCCTGCAGCTTGTGGGTGGCCTCCTCCGCTTCCTCCCAGTTTTGGAGTTATCATTCGCAGCAATCTGTTGAGGTCTAGTTTTGAACTGGATGTTCTTAGGCTTATGTCGATCATGCCTTTCCGTTCTTCTGCGGCAACGCCTACCGGTGCACCGGTTAATCCTTTGGTGTAGATGGCTGTCTTCCCTAGAGAGAAGGGAAAGTTGAGGGTGTAGGCGATCTTACCCTTAACATGAACGTGGGCTTTGATATCTTGTATGGCTGCTTCTTCCAGGCGGGATTGTTCCAAGGCGAGTTTAGCCAGTCTCTTATCGGAGCTAGGCGGCAGGTTATTTGCTAGCTTAGTGAGTATTCCTCTCTTGAGTTCGTACTGTCTCTTTTGGCCTTCAATTCCTTGTGTGAGCAGTCCGCTTTCGAAGTATAGTGCTCGCTTATCCCATCTTTCTAGGAGCTGCAGAATGAGAGGTGTGTTGTCTTGGTAGTCGCCTATGGCGCCGAAAATTGCCACCCGAGAGAGCGTAGGGTCAATCTTAGATTTAAACACTGAATAGGCTAGCTCAGAGGAGGAAGAACCTAAAGCATGGACGATTCTGCCCGACACATTCTCTTTCGAGACGGTTTCCGTCCACGGGTGATGATCGATATACGTTAACTCGCCCTTCTCAGCAATCGCCTTGAATCTTTGCAATATTTGGGTCAGGTGGCTCTCAGAAAGAGCGATTCAGATCACTGGTTATAAGATCCGTAAGGTTGAACCCCCTCCTGACTATCCCCCTGAGGAAGGACGTTTTTTACGCGGAAATGACTACTCGCCGGCGGCTGTCGTGGCTATACTTGACACATATGATTTCAAAATTCCCCCTAAGCTTGTGAAACTAGTAGAGGTTGCGGTAGAAAGCGGCGCTGCTCTCGCTGGCACCCTTCAAACAGAGAACATAGGCATAGAAAAGATCATAGCGAACGTCGTCGCCAACCCGAACATTCGTTACATTATTCTTTGCTGGAGAGAATCTCAAGGACACCTCCCAGCTGACGCGCTTATAAATCTTGTAAAGAATGGAGTCGCAAAAGATAAGAGGCAAACAATAATCGGCGCCAAAGCACAGAGTCCATATCTGCCAAACATTTCTCTAGAAGCCATAGAAAGGTTCAGAAGACAGGTTACAATCGTTAACCTGATCTCTGAGGACAATCCAAGGTTTGGAATGGACCCAGAAAACGTCAGGAAGGCCGTTTGGTCCTGCATCCAAGAAAAACCTACAGAATTCATGCATTATACTCTTTACGATCCTGGCGCGTGGCCAGAACCTCCAATATGCCAAAAGATCACCATGAAGATAACAGAACCTTGGAGACCCGAACTAAGCGAAAAAGAGGCGGAAACCATTCAATGCATAAGAGAAGCAGCAAGAAAAGAAAGCATACCAGAGAGAGACTTGGAGAAGAAAGAAAAGCCAAAAAAAGACGAGGAACTACTTGAGTTTCTAGGGATCAAGAAAAAGAATGTCAGCGCTAAAGAAGCAAGGTAATACGGAAATAAAAGTTGAATCCATAACGCTTAATGAATGTTAAGCAGATCGAAAATATATGAAGCGGGCCAAGAATAACATAGAATTTAAATGTATTAGAAGGTAGTCCTAATACATTCTAATCCAAACCAAATAAGCAGCAAAATTAAGATCTTAGCTTCATCAGGCATACGAAAAACTCTTGATCATTACTCTGAATACCATACTGTAATGAACATCTTAAGGCTAAAAGATTGTGGCAATTTTCCTAAGGATTTCTTCTATTTCCTTTGAAACTCGGCTTTCCGGCGAATATTCAGCGACAGGTTTCCCAAGTACCATTGCTTCTGTAACAATAGGATCAAAAGGTATTTTTCCAACAACTTTTACTCCATTACTTTCACAGAACGCCTCAATCATCTTTGCATTCTCCACGTTCAGATCATACATGTTTATGCAGACCACTGGGCGGATTTTGAAGTGGCTAAGCATCTTCAAAGCTCTTTCCATGTCGTGGATTCCTGATAAAGTTGGCTCGACAACAATGACTCCCAGATCGACTCCGCTGACCGAGGCTATTACAGGACAGCCAATCCCCGGCGGTCCATCATTTAAGATTAGATCAACATTCTTTTCTTCAGCAATGTTCTTAGCGTTCTGTCTAACAAGCGTTACAAGCTTTCCTGAGTTTTCCTCTCCTGGATTCAGCCTAGCATGAGACATGAAGCCGTACTTCGTTTTTGAAACATAAGCATAACCACAAGTTTTCTCTCGTAGTTCTATAGCCTTTACTGAGCATATGTAAGCACATAACCCGCATCCCTCACAAAGCAGGTGGTCTATCTTAAGGTCATTTATCGCGTTAAACCTGCAGTTCTCTTCGCATTGCCGACATTTGATGCACTTCGACTCGTCCAGAACAGCCACTTTAGAACCTTTGAATTCTTGTTTCCGCATAACAGTTGGATTTAGGAGCATGTGTAGATTTGGCGCATCGACATCACAGTCTGTAATCACCAGTTTCTTTGCGAATACTGCGAGGGATGCAACTAATGTTGTTTTGCCCGTTCCGCCTTTACCACTAAGAACCGTTACTTGCCGCACTTTTTTATGCCTCCATAATTGTTTCTAGCAGATGCTGAAATTTCGTTTTCCATTCGTCCATCTCAGTCACAAAGGAGACTCCGCGGGAATATAGTTTTGCAATCTTTCTGCTGAACGGTATCTCCAGCATTATAGGAACCCCTTCTTTTTTGCAGAACTCATAGACCTTCTTGTCACCGATTCCAGCTCGATTTACCACGACACCTAAAGGCACATTCAGTGTTCTTAGAACTTCTACAGTTATCTTCAAGTCGTGAAGTCCAAAAGGCGTAGGCTCTGTTACGAGAATGGTGAAGTCGCTTCCGTAAACGCTTTCGACAACTGGACATGAAGCACCAGGTGGGACATCAATTATCACCAGTTTCTTTCTGTCAACTTCTTTCTTAACTTCCCTTATTACTGGACCAGCCATAGGTTCACCAATGTTAAGTTCGCCGTATACGATGTCGATTCCTTGCGCCAAGCCCTTCTTAACAATGCCTACCTGCCTCTCCTTATTAATTATGGCCTTTTCTGGGCAAACAATGGAACACAGCCCGCAACTGTGGCAGAGTTCAGGAAAGACTAAAAAGGTTTTCTTTGCGACGAAGATGGTGTGGTATTGGCAGAGCTTAGCGCATTTTCCGCAGTAGTTGCACTTTTCTTCCATGATTTGTGGAACAAGGGAATAAACTGGCTTCTCCTGATATATATTTGGCTTAAGAAGAACGTGAACGTTGGGTTCCTCAACATCGCAATCTAAGAGTTGAACGTTCTCCACTGACAAAGCCAAGCCTACGGCGACAGTAGTTTTTCCAGTTCCGCCCTTCCCGCTTGCAATTGAAATGATCATTTGGAGCCCCTCAACTATTCGTTTTTCTCATGATTCGCGATCGCTGTTAAAGACAAACATGCTTTGTAATAACAAAAGTTTTCAGTTTTCCATTTCCTTCAAGGATCTGCATTACCATACTCATCGATGAAGAGCGTGGTGACAGCCTTCCGTTAGCTCCTCAAGTTGATTTTTCAAATATGCTGAGATCACATCTTTAACAATACTCGAGTTGGCTTTCATAACAGCTACCTTGGCATCTTGTAATCTTCCTAAGGCCCTTGGCCCCATACCGAACGTAATAACAGCATCTGGATTAAGCTGTAGAATACGGTCTGGTGGAAAACCTACACCGCCAAAGTGCTCACTCTCATTAGGAACCGACATGCTTGACTTTATCTTCCAATTCTCATTCAAGTCAAAGACAGCGAAGAACGGGGCTCTTCCGAAGTGGTCTGATAGCTGAGAATCAACCCCCCTATCATCCGTAACTGGAATAACGATTCTAGTCATGTTTTCACCTCCATTTTTCATTACCTTCTACGTTTCTTGAATGAACATCAACTTTCTTTTAGGATCTGCATCAAACACACAGCCCATGTTACAACCCCTTGTTTAATCCAGAGTGACCTCTGACAGTAGGCGATCTTGCCTCACCCAGTTCGCCTCTCTTGTACCTTTCTATCGTTTCCCTAACTGTCCCTGCTGCCCCTGTTATTATTTGTATTCCAGCAGCAGACATAGAGCTGTAAGCATTAGGACCCACGTTGCCTGTCAATACAACTTTTACGTCCTTGTTAGCCAACATCTGCGCTGACTGTATACCTGCGCCGTGAGGAGCAGATTGACTTATGTTTGGCACTACTTCAAACTTCATGGTTTCAGCGTCCAAAATGACGATGCGCAACGGCCAAAGCGTGGATCTCCAGCGGCATCTAGACTAGACTCAGTAGCAGAAACAGCAATCCTCAACTAGGTCACCTTCCCCTCAATTTTATTCATTTGTTTTGCCTTTTCGTTTAGAAAGTCTTCTATTTTTTCAACAATTGTCATGAAGGCTTTCGTTGCTGGCGAGTTCACATCCTCAACAACAAAGGGTATGCCTTTGTCTGAGTCTTCGCAGATTCTTGGGTCGATTGGTATCTTTCCGAGAAATGGAACTTCGAGATCCTTTGAGATTTTTTCTCCTCCTCCAACTTTGAATATGTCTATTTGCGCTCCGCAGTTTGGGCATACAAAGCTGCTCATGTTTTCTATTATGCCTATAACGGGAACATTCAGCATCCTGGCAAAGGTAACGGCTTTCTTGACAACGTCTTGTGAGACTTCTGAAGGTATAGTTACAATGACTACGCCGTCCATTTCGGGGAGAAGCTGCATTACACTTAGGGGTTCATCACCTGTTCCTGGAGGCAGATCGATAAAGAGAAAGTCAAGTTCTCCCCAAACAATATCGGAGAGGAACTGTCTTATTGCAGTCATCTTAAGCGGACCCCGCCATATTACTGGTGACTCTTGGTTTGGCAGCAGAAAGTCCATTGAAACAACTTTGACTCCTAAGGGTCCTGTAACTGGAAATGCGCCTGGTGGGCCTGCTTTAAGCATCTGACCTTTGATGCCCAGCATTTTGGGAACACACGGTCCGTGTATGTCTGCGTCGAGGATTCCTATTCGGCTTGCAATACCGTGTTTGGCAAAGGCTATAGCTAGGTTCACTGTTACCATTGTTTTTCCTACGCCTCCCTTGCCGCTTATTACGGCAATTTTGTGTTTCACTTTGTCCATTCTTATTCTGAGCGTCTTTTGCTGTTCATTGTATGCGATGTCAACAGATTCAAATCGGCGGTTTTCTCGATCATTTGTTCTTTGCGTCAATCTATATTTCCCTCGTAGTTGTTTGTTGGAAAGTTTGAATCATAAACTATATTTATATATTATGTTTAAAAAATAAACTCGTGAAACTGGACGAAGTCGATAGGAAAATAGTTTCTCAGCTACAGATCGACGGGCGCACAACTTTAGAGACGCTTGGAAAGATAACTGGCTACACTAACATGGGCGTGAGAAAGAGAGTCAATAATCTTCTTGAAAGTGAATCGATAAGAATATCGGCGTTAATGAATCTGAAGCGTTTCAACTTCTTCTTAGCTGTTGTCCTGATTGAGACTGATGGACCTGAAACTCTTCAAAGGCTACTTAAACGCTTCGAAAACTGCCCACGTGTAGTCTATATTTTTACAACAATAGGTGGATTCAACATGATTGCCCTTGTAGTTGCCGAAGACAAAGAAACTTTAGAAAGCATATCAATGGAAAAATGTTCGCTTAGAAGTGAGAAAGGAATCCGCAGGTCAGAATTCTATCCCGTAATGGATGTTAACTATTCGCCTTTCATGCCGATCAGAAGATACCTGGCTCATAAGGATTTATCTGTCCCGCCGTGTAGAGTTAACTGTAAACCGTGCGCTAGATACAAATTTGAGCGATGCGTAGGGTGTCCAGCTACTAAATATTATAAGGGGCACCTTTAGTCAAGAACGGCATTTACAGTTAGTTTGATATGAAATGATTGAAGGGCATGATGTTGAAAAGGTTCAATCTAACCATTATAGTTGAAGACGCTGTAAGCCCTCAAAAAAAGAACATTGGATTAGAGGCTAAACATGGGTTATCCATAGTCATACAACAAAGCGAACCGCGGAAATCAATCTTGATGGATACCGGCCAATCTCCAGATACTCTTTTGTATAATATGGAGACTTTGGGTTTGGATTTCGATAAGATAGACGCCGTCTTTCTAAGCCATGGGCACTATGACCATACAGGAGGGTTATCTGCAGTTCTGGAAAAAACGAATAGGCACGTTCCTGTGATTGCTCATCCGGATGTTTTGAAACCGAAGTTTAAGGCAGCACCGACCCTTCGATTCATAGGATTACCTTTGAAACGCTCTGATATAGAGTCGTCTTCAAGATTTCTTTTCGCTAGAAATTCAGTTATGATTGCTGAGAACATCTTGACAACTGGTGAGATAGAACGTCTGACGCCTTACGAGAAACCAAGAGGGTTCTGGACAGTAGAAAACAACGTGTTTGTCGAAGATCAGATGAAGGATGACCAAGCACTGATACTTAACCTGCCTGATAAAGGCTTAGCCATAATAGCTGGTTGTGCCCATGCGGGAATCATGAACACAGTTAGGCATGCTCAAAAATTGACTGGAATCAAGAAGGTTCACGCCGTAATCGGGGGTTTTCACCTAAATGATTCAAGTGAGGAGACAGTTAAGGCGACAATAAGTGACCTAGCTGAGATCAACCCCGATCTTGTTTGTCCATGTCATTGCACTGGGCGCAAACCATCGCGTCGTCTAATTGAAGCCTTCGGCAAAAGATGTAACCCGATAAAGACTGGCGACACACTTGAGATCTGAATTTCTGTTTTTATGAAAAAGGTTCAAAATCGAAGGGTGTCTCTAAGTAACGAGGGTAAAGCTCCCAAGGCCTCTTTTTTCTTGAACAATTTGAGTAGAACGCCACTTTGGAAGTCCATATCTCCCTCTGCTGAAAAAAGGTCTTGAATGTTCTCTTTTACAGCTATTCTGAAGATCTTGTCAAGTGTTTGGTCTGAGAGACGATTCAGAATTCTTCTTGCCAGCAGCATAGTCCTGAATTCGACGCCTAACTGGTTTTTCCACATGTTCTCGTACTGCTTGAGAAAATCAGCTGAATAGTCTCCTGAAGCAACAGCTTTTGCCGCTATTTTCCCAGCTATCGATGCGCAGATTCCTCCAAGTACAACTCCTCCGCCTGTTGTTGGTTTAACTTGTCCTGCTGCGTCGCCGACGACTATGAATCGGTCGCAGAATGTTCTGTTAATGGGTCCACCTGTTATGACTAAGCCAGAGCGGACTTCGCTTATGGTTACGTGGGTGTTGTTAAAGCGTCTTTTTACGAATTCATTGAGCAGAAACTTTGGGTTTGCTCCCTTGCATCCTAGACCAATTCTTGCTTTACTGGCATTAAGCGGGATGACCCATGCGAAGAGTCCCGGTGCAACTTTTTTGCCAACGTGAACCTCGACGTACTTTGCATCCACGTCTACATTCTCGATGTCGTATTGAATTCCCGGAACAGCTAAGTAGCGATTTATGGGTTTAAGCCCAACATCCTTTATAATGTTTGAAGATGCACCTTCAGCGTCAATAATCATTTTTGCGGCAAATTTGTCGTTCTCTGTTTGAATAACAACTTCTTTTCCGTCGAGTTTTATTGTCTTTATCTTTTCGTTCAGAACTATTTTTGCGCCAGATTCAATTGCCCTTTTTGCCAAGTACTGGTCGAAAAGAAAGCGGTTTATAACGCATGCAACATCCTCCTCTTTTTCAACAGTAAAGGACAATCCAGAAGGCGAAAAGAACCGTGCGCCTTTAACCTTATTTTGAACGTAAAATTCATTGTTTGGTAAACCCAGCTGCTCTAGGCCTTTGATGCTTAATAGTCCAGCGCAGTGGCATGGTCGTCCAATCTCAACGTGTTCTTCGAGAATCATAACTTTTGTTTCTCTTCTTGCAGCCTCACGTGCAGCGATTAATCCAGCTGGTCCTGCGCCTATCACTAGAATGTCTGTTTCCTCGGTTTTCATTATCTCACAGCTTTGATGTTTAAGGGAATAAGTGGAAGCCCTTAAAATATTTTGTAATCATATTTGAACGAAGTTTTGTTCTAATTATTAGACATCTTTCATTAAGAATGTTCTAAAATTTAGAGTTATTTAGCAAAACAAGAAACTTTTCAGGGAAAAGTTGGAGGAACACGGATTGAACCGAAAAGCAATTTATGTTATTGTATTTTTGCTTGTATTGGTTGGTAGTTTCAGTGCTTGGCAGATTTGGCTTTACC
This sequence comes from Candidatus Bathyarchaeota archaeon, assembly GCA_018397055.1. GTDB lineage: Archaea > Thermoproteota > Bathyarchaeia > Bathyarchaeales > DTEX01 > JAGTRI01. The sequence continues at coordinate 15,352 of JAGTQS010000035.1, forward strand.
TTAATCCCTTAGTGATCAAGGAAGACTTTGAAAGCGGATTTGGACAATGGTTGGCTGATGCAGATGTTCCTTTGGATCCGAATGTTCCTGGTCAACCTGTAGCATGGAACATTACGAGGTCAACAGATGTTGTCTATTCAGGTCAATACGCTGTTAGGCTGTTCATTGACGGTTCGCAGGATGATGGAACCATTTGGTTAGAAAGAAAAATCACCGCCTCAAAGAACGCCCAAGTTTCGGTTACAATGTCTTTCTGGCTTTTCAGTGAGCATGAAAGTTTTAACACTATAGCCGCAGTTGTGGCTTTTGCTGGAGTTCGTAACCCTGAGGAAGAATCTGACTTCGAGGTTCTTGGTGCTGCTAATCAGGTCTCAGGTTGGATGCAGTACAAGTTCGAGGCAACGGTGAACACTGAAGATAATGGCGAAGCGTGGGTTGCATTTGGAGTCTCAGTTCAATGGGAAACGGTTATGGCTTACTATGTTGACAGTGTTGAGATAACGGTTCGCTGAGTTTTTCAAACAAAAATGTTCTTTAAATTATTTCGTATTTTTCATGAAGTATTGTTGGTTTTGGGATTTTTAACACAATTTTAAAATAGCAGTGTAGTTTCTTTAAGGCAGTCAAAGGAGGATTGACGTTGGCGAAAAGGGTCATGGTTTCAATGAAGATTTTTCCTTCAGACGTTGATGTCGACCGGGAAGCTTTGAAAAAAGAGATAGAAAAGACTCTTCCAGAATTTGCCTCGGTTTACCAGTTCGAGGAAGAACCCATAGCGTTCGGGCTTGTTGCTGTTCTAGCGCACATATTGGTGCCTGAGGATAGGGAAGGAAGCATCGATGAGGTTGAGCTAAGTCTAAGGAAAATTGATAAGATAAGTGATTTTCAAACATTAATGGTTAGAAGAGTCTAGTGTTCACTACGTTTATATATTGTTTTTAGCGTTTTCTGTATATAGACTATTAAGCATCTGCGCAGAGGTGACTTGGTTGACCGAGGTTTCGCTTAGGGTTGGAGACGCAAAACAAAGGGATGTTGCTAGGGGGATAGCCAGAATCGACCAGAAAACAATGGAGAAACTAAGTGTCTCCGCAGGCGACGTCATTGAAATAATTGGGAAACGGAGAACGTCTGCAATCGCTTGGCCAGCTTACTCTGAGGATCAAGGCCTAGAGCAGCTGGGTTTACCAAACAATGAATTTTACGTTCAAAATAAGGTTAAAGGCGCACGGTTCTTTTCGCCTTCTGGA
>JAGTQS010000034.1:0-2138 GCA_018397055.1 Candidatus Bathyarchaeota archaeon
AGACAAGTGCCACCACAACTGGCTTGGTTCGTTTCTCCATAAAAGATGAGAATGTAATGAGCCTTCATTATTGGTTTATGAATCAAATGTCCAAACTCGGTTTCCTAAGAACTAACATATATCTTAATTTTCGGTTGACATTCTTGTCTAGAGTTGTGTCAAACAGTCTGTTGGCTGTTGAAAAAGTATGTGCTGGCTGGGCATTCTTTCTGCGAAGACGTTGAGGGGGGGAGAGGGTATATATAGTCGGGTCAGCTTTCTTGACCATCCTTCCTGTTTCGTGGTTATTCCGTGCGCCTAGAGAATTTTTTCTTTATATAGGCGCTGTGGAGTCAATGTGGAAACTGTGGAATTCTGCGTGCTAAGAGACCCTTTGACATATTGACGAGAATATTCTTTGTGGGTTGGGCTTGATAGAAAGCTTTTATTCCGTTGGTGTTTTTGTTACTATTGCTAAGGAGTCGGGGCATGAGTCAAAAAATAGCCGTTGCCACTGTTTCAGGTAAGGCTTACTACTTGTTGGTTAATGAACTTAAGCAGAGGAATCTTTCTTTCTTAAGTTGTTTGCCGCAGAAGCCGATTTCGCCTTCAGTCCAAGTGGTTATAACGACGGTTAACGAGAGGCATCTTGTGGATCACCCAAATGTGCTGGTCTTTGACCCGGAAAGCGACCCTTCTGACATAGTTAACAAGGCATTACAGGTAATCCAAAACAAGACAGCCTATAAAGAAGTTACGGTTGGAATAGACCCTGGAAAAAACTTCGGCGTTGCGGTTCTCGGCGACGGCAAAGTTATAAAAAAGATGCAGATTTTAAGCCTGGAAAAAACTGTTGACACCGTTTTGATGGAGTTAAAAAAGACTCCCAGTAAGACTAAGCACGTTAAGATTGGTAACGGAATCCCTGAACTGGCGGAGGAAATCGCGGCTAGACTGGATTTATCTCTGCCTAGGGACGTGTCAATTGAGATTGTAAGTGAAGCAGGCACAAGTACCTTAAGAGGTGACGGCTTCAGAAAAAAGGTTACTGACGCCGAATCAGCCACAGAAATCGGCAGAAAGAACGGAACAATGAAGCCAAGAAGGAAATAGCGTTGATACTTAAGGTTGAACGTGGAAAAACCTTGCTCGTCGACGGCCCAGCTAGAATTCAGCTGAGTTCAGGAAAACTTTCCGTTTTAGGCGCATCAGTTGAGCATAAAGAACAGATTGTGGTTCGCAGGGGAAAACGGATGCCATTAGAGCCCTTGATTGAAAGTGAAGTGGATTTGGCTTTAGGAGATTCAGCGTCCTACACGGTAAGTGAGGTAAACGCAGTACCATCTTCGTGGAAGCAGGCTGCTGAAAAAATTTTTTGCCGAAATGACCCTACGACCGTTCTCGTTGTTGGCGGAGTAGACTGTGGAAAAACGGCTTTCTGCACATATTTGGCTAACTCGTCTTTGGCAAAAAAATCAAAGATCGCAATCGTAGACGGAGACCTAGGTCAATCAGACATTGGACCCCCAGGAACCGTTAGCCTATGCAGGTTAAACGGCGCTGTTGTTGACCTTTTCAGACTGCAGGCTGAGGAATTAAGGTTCATAGGTGTCACAAGCCCAAGTAAAAAAATAAAGGCAGTTGTAGAAGCACTTCAAGCATTAAAGCAACATGCACTTGAGCAATCAGCCGACCTCGTTATCGTTAACACTGACGGTTGGGTGGAAGGGGACGCAGCTGTTAGTTACAAGGTCAACCTTGTGGAAAAACTTGCGCCGGACATCATTGTCGCCGTACGATGCGATGACGAGCTGTCTCCAATTCTTAAGGCCATACCTAACCATGAAGTTATAGTCGTTAACTCTCCCCAGCTCATAAAGAAGCGTGACCATGAAACTAGAAGGCTTCTGCGCGAGTTAGCTTACAAAAAGTACCTTAAAGAAACGAAGGTTCGCTCTTTTCCGTTAAGCTGGATTGCCGTTGACGGATACTTAATGTTCAAAAAAGGCACGGATGCTTCGCTGAAAAAGCGGATAGAGAACCTTACTGGAAAAGAGGTTCTATTATGCCCTGAATTTCCGAACTACATAGTTGTCATGGTTGGCAAAACGGTTTCATTCGAAGAGGAACACATAAAAAAGCTCGAGCCAAAAGTTTTA
>JAGTQS010000034.1:2152-16611 GCA_018397055.1 Candidatus Bathyarchaeota archaeon
CCTTCGACGAGGAGACGAGGAAGGACTTTTAATATCTCTTGAGGACGCTTCTGGAAGGGTTCTGGGATTGGGAACAATCAGCTACGTTGACTTCGATAAAGAAAACATTGTAATAAACACGGCTGTAAATGGGGAAGTGTCAAGAATCGTGGTTAGCCAGATTCGGCTTGACAGGGAAGGACACGAAACCGGCATGCTGTTTGAAAACCTAAGTCTCAGCTGAAGGACAAAATTTCCTAACTGGACAAACAGCGTGAGCGGGCCTTAAGGCTCTGCAATATTTTCGCCCTAAAGAAATAAAGAGCAAATGTACGGACAAGTATTCATCAGGCGGATACAGTTTCTGAAGCCTTTCCCGCACAACATCGTAGCCAGCGTCCATTGGAACAAGATTCAACCTTTTCGAAACCCTGTTCACATGAGTATCAACAGGTAAAGTGGGCTTCTGAGCTGAAAAAAGAAGCAAAACATCAGCGGTTTTCGGACCGACGCCAGGCAATCTCATAAGCTCTCTCCTAGCATTTTCCATTGTTAAGTCGTGGATGAAGCTAAGTGAACCATTAAACTTTTCAAGAACCTGTGCAGCAACCCTTTTGAGAACCCTCGCTTTATTTCGGTGTAGGCCAGCAACCTTTAAAGCCTCTTCGATTTCGGCGATTTCCGCGTTGGCTAAAACTTTTGGCTCGATTGAAAATTTTCTGGAAAGGTTCTGGTATGCTCTTTGAGTGTTAGCCTCCGCTGTGGATTGGCTTATGATTGTTCTGACCAAAAGGTTGAAGGGGTCATTCTCGACGCCTACGAGCTGGGGAACACCGAAATGCGCCTTAAGTGTTTCGAGAACTTGTTCAGCTCTTCTAGTTTCTTCATCCAATAAAGCAGCAGCCTCAGATACTAATGTTCTATATTTCACTTATTTTTTGGTTCTTAAATGTAAAAGACACTTTCAAGGCTAAACCGCAGTCTCCTACACTTTGACAACGGCTTTTCTTTCAACCTCAAGTCCAGAATTTTTGACCACATCAAGGTCTCTTACCCTTCAAGTTGATGTTCAAAGGCTGAACCACCTAGGTCATAAACAAGGAACATGAAATGCTCAAATATTAAAGCCTCAAATATGTTGATACCAAATTCATAAGGTGATAAACGTGTTGCTGACAAGCCAGCCGACAGGCAGAATTCACAGTTTTCAGTTGCCTAAGAAAATCCTTTTTGGCGTAAAATCTTCTGAGAATGTTGGGCTCGAGGCTAAAGCGCTAGGTGGAAAAACAGCGTTTCTCGTAACTGACAAAAACCTAGAAAAGACTGGCGTACCGGCAAAAATTGAGGGGTCCCTTGTCAGCCAAGGGTTCGAAGTTGAAATTTTCGATGAAGTTGAGCCTGAACCAGTTTTAGAAGTTGCTGAAAACGTTGCGTCGACGGCTAGAAGAAAAAAATACGACACCATAATTGGAGTAGGCGGCGGAAGCGTCTTAGACATGGCAAAAGTTGCAGCAATGGCTTCGAAAAATCCTGGGCCAATGCGGAACTACGTCGGCGTTGACCTCGTTAAAAACCCCGGTGTACCAAGCATCCTTTTGCCAACCACGTCAGGTACTGGTTCAGAGGTCACTAACGTTGCGGTTCTAACAATCGCAGAGGACGAGTTAAAAACCTCAATCATAAGCCCCCACTTGTTTTGCAACGTAGCCATTGTTGACCCAAGCCTCACGTACAGTTTGCCCCCGCGACTTACGGCGTCAACAGGCATGGATGCTTTAAGCCACGCTTTGGAAGCGCTCATTTCAGTTAACGCTAATTCAATCACGGACTCGCTTGCCTTCGAAGCTATAAAGCTCATTTTTGTCAATCTGCCTAAAGCCTACAAAAGCAGCGACCCAGAAAGCAGAGAAGGCATGAGCCTCGGCTCGTTAATCGCCGGAATGTCTTTTGGAAATGCCGGCGTCTGTTTAGGTCACGCTGCAGCTTACACCTTCGCCGTGTCTCACAAAGTTTCGCATGGAACGTCATGCGGCTTGGTTCTGCCCTACGTGTTCAGATTCTGCGCTTCAGCCATACCTTGGAAGCTTCCGAGAATCGCAGAAGCAGTTGGGATTGAAACTGAAAGTTTGGGGATTGAGGAAACGGGTTTAGCTATTTCCGAAGCTATTCTTGGGTTGATGGATAAGTTGCAGATGCCGAAACGGCTGCGTGATTTAAACATTCCACAAAGAGATTTGCCAAAATTAGCTGAAAAGCTTCTTACGTTCAGCCGTCTGATTAAGAGAACCCCGAAACCCTTGTCTCAGCCTGATGCGGTTAACCTCTTCGAGACAATGTGGTAGTATGCAAATCAGAAAAATCTTTGCTAAGCCATAGCCTTGAATGGCGTCTTTGCTGTTGAACAGTCGGTCTTGATTCGAAACAATTTGTAAGTTTTATATGCTTCATGTGAATGGTACGTTCATTGGAGCAGTGTCATATTTGAAGGCGAACAGACTTAGGGAGTTAATGAGGAAGGGCGAACCGACAATTGGAACTCGAATAATGATTTCGTGGCCTGGACTGGTCGAGATTGTTGGGAACACAGGTAACTACGACTACGTTGAGTTTCTAAGCGAGTATGGACCCTACGACCTTTACGACTTCGACAATCTGGCAAGGGCAGCTGAACTCGTAGGCATCTCATCCATGATAAAAATCGACCAGGAACCCAGAACGTACCTGGCTGGAAGAGCCTTGGCAGCTGGAATCCAAAACGTGCTCTTCGCCGACATCCGAACAGTTCAAGACGCCGAAGAAGCAGTACGCGCAGTAAGAATGGAACCAAAAGGCGTCAGCGGGTTCAGAATGGACCGAAGAGTAGGATACGTTGGCTCCACAGGCACAGCAGCAGACGTTGTGAAAATGTGCGACGAAGCAGTTGTCGCGCTAATGATAGAAAAGAAGCAGGCGGTTGAAAACCTGGAGGAAATCCTCTCCGTCAAAGGCATAGACATGGTACAATTTGGGCCATCAGACTATTCGGTCAGCATTGGCCTGCCAGGCGACGTGACGAATCCCAAAGTGAGAGACGCCGAGCTAAAGACCATAAAGACGGCGTTGAAGATGGATGTGGCTCCTAGAGCTGAAATTTTCAGGACTGAAGACGCAAAAAGGTACATGGAACTTGGTGTTCGAAACTTCAGCTTAGGCACAGACGTAAGCATCTTAGGCTTCTACTGGAAAAACAGCGGGGCTGAACTGAAAAAGCTTCTTTCAAAACCGTAAGTGACTTCGGCGAACCATCGGGGAATCGATAAATACCTAGAGTGACACACTAGTATCATCGGTTAAGGGCGAAGAATCCATGTCGCAGGCTCGAGTTATACGGGAAGAAACCAAAGTAGGTGACAACGTCTACTCCGCCGTGCTAATCGAAGCCAAAAACGGCTACGTCGTGCTGTTAAGCGAAGGACAAGACAGCATCGGAACCCTCGCAGTCTCAGTTCCACAAACCTCAGGAATGATTGGGCCGCCATTGTCGTCCACACTTTTAGGCGAACGAAACGTGACTCTTTCGAGAATGTTGGCGGAACGTCTCGCCAACAGCCTAAAGAAGATGGTCTTGGTCTCAGTTTTCGTTAAAACCACAACTGAGGCGGAGGCAGGCCGAATGTTTTTCAGGCTTCTTGAAAAAACCCTGAAGAAGATGGTGAGGGAAGGTGAGTCTTAGAAGTTTTCTCGAGTTTTTGGAAAAGAAAAAGCAAGTAATCCACGTTAAAGAAGAGGTTTCAACGAAGCACGAAATCTCCTCGATAATGGGCGCCTTTCAAAACGGCCCAGCTCTTCTTTTCGAAAACGTTGAGGGCCACTCGACAAAAGTTGTGGGAAACGTGTGCGGAACACGGGAAAGAACTCTTCAAGCATTAGGCGTCTCCGTTGAAGAGATTTATGCGAAGCATAGAGAAGCCATGTTGTCGCCTGAGGCTCCGAAGGTTGTTGACGATTGTTCAGTAAAAGAAGTCGTCGAACCGCCCAGGTTGTCAAAGATTCCCGTCTTGACGCATTTCGAAAAAGACGCCGGGGCTTACATAACCTCAGGCGTCGTCTCAGCTAAAAGCCCCGACGGCGAAGTGGAAAACGTCTCAATCCACAGGCTCCAAGTCTTGAACGACAGGCAGCTCGCCATCCGTCTTGTGCCTAGACACCTTTACAGGCTTTGGACAATGGCTAAAGAAAAGGGCGAAGACCTAGACGTGGCGATTTCAATCGGCGTTCACCCAGCTGTGCTTTTAGCCGCAGCATGCTCTCCGCCTTTTGGAGTAAGCGAATTCGGTGTTGCGAACAGGCTTCTAGGCGGCCGTCTAAGTCTTGTTAAGTGCGAAAAGGTTGACGCTTACGCGGTTGCTGAGGCTGAGCTGGTTCTCGAAGGCAAAATCTCCGTCACCAAAGAGGTTGTTGAAGGACCCCTTGTCGACATAACAGGCACATACGACGTTCAGAGAAGCCAGCCGGTCGTAGACTTAGTTAGCGTCATGCACAGAAAAGACTACGTTTACCAAGCACTTTTGCCCGGAGGCTCAGAGCACAGGATACTCATGGGACTGCCCCGTGAAGCAGCCATTTACGAGGCAGTTTCAAACGTTGTCCCAAAAGTTAAGGCCGTGAACCTTACGTCAAGCGGTTGCGGATGGCTGCACGCCGTAATCTCGATTGAAAAACAGACTGACGGAGACGCTAAGAACGCTTTGTTAGCCGCGTTCGCAGGGCACCCGAGCCTTAAGCACGCTGTAGTCGTGGACTCCGACATCGACGTCTACAACCCAGAACAGGTGGAATGGGCGATTGCTCTGCGATTCCAAGCAGACGAGGACCTGGTTGTGATACCGAAGGCGCGAGGCTCAACCCTTGACCCGTCAGCTGACCAAGAAAGTGGGTTAACATCGAAACTTGGCATCGACGCTACGCGGCCACTTCGGGTGCCTAAAGACAAGGGGTCGAAGGCAAAGATTCCGAAAACAGGAACAAGCCAGAAAATCATAACAAAAATCTGTCGGGAACTGTCCGAATAATGTCGTTCTATTTGTAGCAAGCTGTTTCGATGCATTGTTTTAACGTTGCAAATCTCACGTTAACCTTGTTCATCGTCGGCGAGTAGAAAGCAGTCTTCGCAGAGTTCGTCATCAACGTGTCGACGCCGAGCTCCCTCAGCCACGTGACAACGGCGCAAAGGTCAGAAACAACCTTTCCACCAGCAGCTTCAATGGCTTGAACGTGCAGCGCAGCCTTTGCCTTAACGTGGCGGGACACGCAAACCCAGAACATAACATTTTCCTTAACCTTTCTTCCCTGAACAAGCCTTGCGACGTGTCTAACTTCGTTTAGAGAGCAGTGTGGGCAGCCGACAAAAACCATGTCTGGTTCCTCGCTGCACGTGGAGAGGTCTTCAAAAGCCTTTTTCAAGGTCAGTTCATCAACAGCCAGTTTTTCGAGGTTCTCTGCTTTTTTTGGACATCGGCTGCAAGGATAAAAGACAGAGGTCATTCCCGAAGAGGCTAGAGCTGCGCCTAGCTGCTTTAAATCCGCCTCCCTTGGGTAACGTAGTCCCTCGATCACTGGCACTTTGTCCACCAAGTTTTTGCCTAAGAAGATTCCGAGCGCCCCGTACTCCGCTTCGCTTTTCAGCCCCGTTTCAACCTTAACTCGAACGCTGGGCTCGTGGTTTTCAGGTTTATGCAGCCCATAGTTTGGGGTTTTCCCAATTAGAGCTGATGCGAGGGCGCTTGGTCCCCCTTCCCTGTTTGTCCATGAGCCTAGGACTGAGTTTGCATAGACCACTGCGGATGATTCCGCCCAGGCTAGGTGGCTGCCTTGTTTTGGCTTACTTACATAATAAGGCGTGCATGTCAAAACGGGTTTTATGCCCATTTTTTTGTACAGTTCAACTATTTTTTCTTGTTTTTCCTTGACGGTTTCAGGCACAGCAGACCGCATTATCCCCTCATAGTCGAGTCCTGAAGGGTTAACGGTTGAGGCAACTTTCGCTTTTGCCCCTGTCTTAGCTAAGGCTTCGAGGAACTCAATTGGAGCGTCGCCAAGGGTCTTGTATGAGATTCCTGAAACGTGAGCGGACTCGATTGGAATCAGTTTTTCAGCATCAAAAAGGTCTCCTAGCTTTACCAGTATCTTCATGGCGGTCTGGTATGCCCAGCCTCGTTCGCCGTTGTAGACTTTTTCTTCTTCAGCGGTTAAGTGCAAGTTTTCTTCCTCTCCAAGATTTTTACGGTGCCCTTTTCGCCGTCAACCTCAACGGTGTCGCCTGTTCTTATCTGGGAAACGTCGATTTTGTCAACCATAGGAACGTCTGCGATGACTGCTCCAACAACTACAACTGGGTCAGCTGTCCCGTTCACAATGGCCTTTGGACCCAAGTTCTTCTTTGCAAGCGAGTAAAGAACGTAGCTGCCCACAGTTGACCCGTGCCCGTGAGGAAAACAGAGAACAGCGTCTTTAATGCTTTTCCCCATAAGATCGTGGTTTTTCTCCGTCACTAAGCCCGTCTCAGGATCCACGCCGCCTAAGAAACTTAACGGTTTTTTAGATACCAAAGCTATGCCACGTTTAACGCCTGAGACCAGCGGGCGTCCTTTAAGTTCAAGGTCCATGTTTATCTACCCTTTTTTCGCGTCTTATAAAATGAAAGTTGATGTTTCTCTTTTTGGCAAAACATTTTACTTATACCTAGCGTAAGCTTCTTCTTGCCTTTTCGAAGCCACGTCAAGCAGAGCCTTGTAGTATTCTCCTGTCTCAATTTTTGTACAGATGTTTCCTAAGGCCTCATGGACGTTTCGGAAGTACTCCTTGTCTGAGGCTTTAAGCCTTCCTTTTTGAATCGCTGCTACGCGGTCTTGTATTCCCAATCCTGCTTCTCTAAGCGAAACATAAAGAACGCGGTGTTCAACTTTAATCAACTCTGGACATGTTTCGTTAGCCAGTTCAACGAGGTCTTCGCCTACTGCCTGAATGTGCGGCATGTCCCAGGTCAGCATGAAAGATTCGTTTCTTTTCAGGATTTCTCTTAATCGAGTCTGAATCACGTTAAGAATCGGCAGAAACCTCTCCATACCAGTCTCTTAATTATTAATGGACATTACACGTTTAAAGATTGCCTAAATAACGTTACCAATAAGCGGTATAGCCATTTCCCATGCGCGTTTTCCCCTTCTTTGAAACATGCTTTTAAGGTTTTACTGCAAATTTTGTTGTCGAAGAAACATGCAGCAATACGCTGTTGAAACTTTTGACCTTACCAAAAGGTTCGGCAACTACACAGCCGTAAACGGCTTAAACCTAAGAGTAGAAAAGGGAACAATTCACAGCCTACTAGGCCCGAACGGAGCAGGAAAAACAACCGTGCTGAACATGCTTTCCGGCGTTTTGAAACCCACAAGCGGCTCAGCTAAGATTCTAGGTTTTGATGTTGAAAAGGAACCTGAAAAGTCAAAAAGTCTAGTTGGATATTTACCTGAAGAGCCTCAAATCTACGAAACTCTGACGGTTAAAGAGCTTCTAAGACTTGTCGGCAGAGCCTATTCCGTACCGAATGAGGCTTTAGAAAAAAGTATCGACGAATATCTGGAGCTTTTTGACTTAAAACGTGTTGAGCAGGCTTTTTGCGGAGCCCTTTCGCACGGCATGAAACAGCGTGTAGTCGTTTGTTCAGTTCTGATTCATGACCCTAAGGTTATTTTGCTCGACGAACCGTTTTACGGGCTAGACCCTGCCTCAAGCAGGCTTTTTAAGGAGCTTCTGAGGACCAAGGCTGCGGATGGATGCTCAATTCTTGTTTCTACTCACATCCTCGAAATTGCTGAAAGGTTCTGCGATAGGGTAACCATATTGAACGAGGGAAGAATAGTGGCTGAAGGAACAATGGATGAGATGAAGGCTAAGGCAGGCATGGACGAAAACACCACTTTGGAAGACGCTTTTCTTGCACTGACAAGGAGGAATGAAAGTTCGCTGGAAAAACATCTCTGATTGTCAAATACGAGCTGATAATGCTTCGGGCATCGTTTGCTCTTAACGTGAGAAGACCAAGCTACGTTGCAAGCCACACAGCACTTTTTTTGACGGCGTTAATAGTAGGCGTCTCACTTGCCCTGGCACCTAAATATTTAATTATAGATAATTACTCATCTGGCTTTTTCGGCTCCAAAGCAGACGTTCAAAATCTTCTCGGCATTCTTTTTGCTTTTCTGCTGCTTTATACTTTGCTTCGAGGAGTCTTTAGCCAAGGAGTACGAAACTATATGACAACAGCTGACAACGACTTTCTAGCCTTAACGCCTATTAATGCACAGTCACTTGTGGTTGCGAAGTGCGTAAGAAACCTGGTGTCTAGGCTTTCAATAGCTCTACTTGCCTTTTTCGTCATGTTTCCTTCTTCACTAGTATTAAAGACGCCTTTAGCCTTGTTTTTTGCTGCCTTACTGTCGTTAACGTTGTACATAGAGTTTCTTCAAGCCTTAAGCGTCGCAGTCCAATCAATCTCAGACGCAGTTCGGTTCAGAGTCACTAAACGTGTAAGATACTTTCTTAAAACAGTGACCCTCACCGTGTTGGCAACCTTCATTATTATCGTGCTGTTAAGTGCCCATTTTCAAGTTCAGCTAAATGTCGCCTATATGAGTGAAACCGCAGAGCAAGTTTGGAGCTGCCTACCGAGCGCAATTGCCGCATCATCGATTGTTGACTTCATGTCGTCATGTAACTCCGAAGCAACAATCTATATCCTTGGTCTTCAGACAATCTTCATCAGCGTGTCTTTGGCTGCAACCTATGTTTCCTCAAAATTTTTGCATCCAGAACATTTATCAAGTCCCTTGCCTGTTGACGTTCGCTACCCACTTGGGTTCCGCATTGGAAGTTTCATCGAAAAAAGGTTCAGCTGGAAAAAGCCTTCTCGAATCGTGTTCTTGAAGGATTTGCACCTAACTCTCAGAGGGGCAATGATTGACTTTTCGGTTTTAAATTATGTCTTCATGTACGTTGTTTCGTTAACCGCGTGGTTCCTTATGAACTCTGTTCTTCCATTGAAAGAAATCCCAAACTGTGAAGAGGCACTTGACTCGTTGAGGATGTTCGTGAAGGAGTTTGTCCTAATTCTCACGTTGATGCCGTTCATCCCGGCGCTCACGTCGTTCAGCCGCGAACATGGGAAACTCTGGATTCTAAAATCCTTTCCCTTCAAGAGCAGGGAAACATCTAATGGAAAGTTTCTTTTTGCCTTAGCCATCTCAGCAGTTTCACTGGCACCGATGGTTCTAGCAGCCAGCTGGGTTTTTAACATAACATTTTCAGAGTGGATGTTTGTTGTGCTTCTTCCGTTAATCGTGTTAATCGCTAATTCTTTCGGAGTTTTGGTCGGAGCCTACCTGCCACCGTACGACTTGAACAACCAGATGTCGATTAAGTCAACAGGCACCTTTTTCATCTCGTTAGTCTTCATTCTGGCACCGTTCACCTTAGTCGCCTCGGCAGATTCACTGATGCTTAAGACAATATACGTCGCGGTGCTTGCTGCATACTCGTTTTTGGTCACAAACATTTTTTTGGAAAAAGCCAGCAAAGGATTCGAAAAAATGGAGCTGAGAAAGGTTTTACCCGGCAACCAAAACCCTGAACAACCGACGTCGACAGACCAGTGATTCTTCTTTACATTGCCGCTTTTTTACCAAAAAAGGGCAGCCTCTTCCTGCGCAGCGACTTCATCATCCTTTTAGCCATGTTGTATTGCTGAAGCAAGGTTTTCACGTCTTTTTCCGTTGTTCCCGAGCCTCTGGCTATACGCCTTATCCTCGAGGAGATCAGTATTTTCGGGTCTTCCCTTTCTTCAGGCGTCATAGACTGGATGATGACACGCCACTTCTTCAATTGGTCTTCAGCCACGTTCATCTTGTCAGCCGGAATCTCGTAGCCGAAGCCTGGCACCATCTTCAAAATTTTGTCCAACGGACCCATACTTCGCATAGCCTCAAACTGCTCGTACATGTCAGCCAACGTGAACTTGCCGCTAAGAATGGCTTTAGCCTTCTTTTCAGGAACCTTAACCTCGGCTTCCCTAACCCTTTCAATAAGGCTTTGCAGGTCGCCCATGCCTAAGAGCCTACCTACGAATCTTGGCGGGTCAAAGGGTTCGACGGCGTCGACTTTTTCACCTGTCCCAATGAACTTTATAGGCGCACCTGTGGCAGCAACAGCTGAGAGGGCTCCGCCACCACGGGCTGAACCGTCAAGTTTCGCGACGACGATTGAGCCTATGGGCGTGGCTCTGTGGAAGGCTTCAGCTTGGACAGCGGCTTGCTGACCGATTGTTCCATCTATGACCATGATAACCTCGTCGGGTTGAACCGTCTTCTCAAGCATCTTCATTTCCTTAATTAAGCTTTCCTCGTCTTTGTGTCTGCCAGCGGTGTCAACCAGCACAACGTCAAAGTTTTGGAACCGCTTGAGCCCCTCAGCCGCAACCTTCGAAGCGTCCTTTTCCTTCATGTCTCCGTAAACTGGAACATTAATCTGCTCTGCGAGCTGCTGGAGCTGAGCGAAAGCGCCAGCTCGGAAAGTGTCGGCGCAGACAACCGCTGTTTTGAAGCCCCGCTTCTGAAAGTACCTTGCCAGCTTCGCTGTTGTCGTCGTTTTTCCTGACCCTTGAATCCCGACAAGCATGTAGACGTTTCTTTTCCCAGGCTTCACCGTTAACGGAACAGGTTTTTCGCCTAGAAAACGCGTTATCTCCTCGTAAACTACTTTGACAACGTGCTCTCTCCTCGGGATTCCAGGCGGAACCTTTTCCTTCAAGGCACATTCTTCTATGCGTTTCGAAAGGTCTAGGACTAGTTTAACGTTTACGTCGGCTTGAAGCATTGACCTTTGCATGTCACGGACGAGCTCCTTGACAACCGCCTCGTCGACAATGGAGACTCTTAGAAGCTTCTTCAACGACTCGTAAAGCGACGACCCCAAACCTTCCAAAACCAAACTTCTCAACCAACCAACAAACAAATACCGTTAATCATTAAAGATGTTTATTAAAACACCGGTAAAAGAACTTGCCCAAAAACCTATCTTTAAAAGCATTTTTCCCCAAAAAGTTCAATCATAATTGTCTATTCGTAACTAGGTTTTTCTTTTACCTCAAAAAGACCGCAGGTTAAAGTTTATCAATACTTCAATCGTTCTATCGCTTAAGGTGAGTGTTTACGTTGAAGATGATTGATTTGAGAAGCGACACGGTTACGTTGCCGACTGAGGAGATGCTTGAGGCTATCAGGCACGCTGATCTCGGCGACGACGTTTACGGAGAGGACCCAACTGTCAACAGGCTTGAGGAGATGGCGGCGAAGAAGATGGGAAAAGAAGCTGCCATGCTTGTGCCAAGCGGGACAATGGCTAACCTCGTGTCGGTGATGTGCAACGCAAACCGTGGAGAAAGCGCCGTGTTAGAGGCGGACTCCCACATTTACTGGTACGAGCTAGGCGGAATCTCAGCAATCGCAGGCGTACTGCCCCTGCCGGTTAAGGGAACCTTAGGCGTTATGGACCCAGCTGACATCGAAGCAGCCCTTAGACCTAAGGGTTTGCACATGGCGAGGACGACGCTTGTATGCATCGAAAACACGCATAACAGGGCTGGAGGCACGATTGTTACGCCTTCGCAGATTGAGGCAATAAGCAGGGTGGCCAAGGAACACGGATTAAAGCTTTACATGGATGGCGCCCGCATCTTCAACGCAGCCGTCGCATTGAAGGTGGATGTGCAGCAGTTCACGAGGCACGTTGACAACCTTATGTTCTGCCTTTCAAAGGGGCTTAGTTGCCCAATAGGCTCCATCATAGTCGGCTCAGAGGAACACATCCAAAAGGCTCGTAGGATTCGAAAAATCTTAGGCGGCGGAATGAGGCAGGCGGGGGTTATTGCTGCTCCAGGCATAATTGCTCTTGAAAAAATGGTTAACCGCCTTGAGGATGACCACTGTAATGCCCGCTTGCTTGCTGAGGGGCTGAACAAGATGGAGGGAATAAGGATAGACATGAGAACCGTTCAGACCAACATGGTTATCTTCAGCGTTGAAGACTTAGGGGTCAAAGCAGACATTTTTGTGAAGAAGCTAAGGGAACATGGCGTTCTCGCTGGGAACATAAGCAAAACAAGAATCCGTATGGTTACACACAGAGGCATCGAAAAAGAAGATATAGAAAAAGCGCTGAGAATAACTGAGGAAACAATAAGCGAACTACGCGGGAAAACGAGTTAACGTGCAGTTGACCCTTTTTTGTCACTTTACACGCATGACTTTGGTTCTACCTAGGATGTTCCAGTACTCGACTTCGGCGCCTTCGCTTAACCGTGGTTTAAGCTCGTCGTCTGGAAGAGGCGCCTCAAAAACCTCGTATGATTCCAGATCCATCAGCTGCAGAGAGTTTGGAAGAATCGCTATTATTTGACCCGTCTTTTTCTCAATCATAGGCATGTCGACCTTGGAGTCTACGGGTTTAACGAAGCTGCGTTTTAGGTTGTCGAAGACTCCGATGGCGACCACGCGGGCCTTCGCTGCGCCGTGTTTTCCAGGCTTAGACTTCGTGATTTCCACTATTCTGCACGGAGCGTCATCTACGATTACGTAACTTCCAATTTTCAGGTCTCCAACATCCACAGGTCTGCTCATGGCCTTCATCCTCTGAATTTACGAAACCATAATCTTTAACATACGAAAGCTTAATTACTATAATAAGTTTCCGCCTTGCATTTATGGTACGTGAGAGCTTGAACAAAACCGTTGGCATAGTAGCACGCACAGACCGAAAAGAAGCCTTGACCCTAGCGGCGAAACTTGCGGAAAAGTTCAAAACTGAGGGGTTCCACGTGTTCATAGAGACGACTTTGGCAAAACGTCTCAGGCTAACAGAAGGCTCAGCGCCAATCGAAAGCATGAAGACGAACCTTATTGTCACAATAGGCGGAGACGGCACAATACTGAGAACCTGCCTGAGACTTCCAAAACCTGAGCCTCCAATATTGGCAATCGACATGGGAGTCCGAGGGTTCCTCACAGAAATCCCACCTGAAAAAGCGCTTGAAGCCGTAGACAAGTATTTGAGGGGAGCCTACGCTGTGGAACAGTACAGCAAACTTGCTTCGTTTGTAGGCGACACCAGGCTTCCCGACGCCTTAAACGAGGTTTTCGTCACTTCCCGCCACTTGGCAAAGCTGCTTCACGTAAGAATATTGAAGGACTGCAAACCCGTTGCAGATTGCCGAGCTGACGGCGTAATCATGTCAACCCAAGCTGGGTCAACGGGGTACACGTTCTCCGCAGGCGGTCCAATCCTAGACCCGGAGCTGGATGCTTTTGTTTTAACCCCCGTGTGCCCAATCACCTTTATGCGTCCAATTGTTTTTTCCGCAGCCTCACAAGTGACTGTGGAGCTGCTTAATCCGAAGGCGGCGAAGGTTGTAATTGACGGCGACTTCCAGAAGCTTACGAGGGAGAAGACACCGTCGATTTTTGTAAGGAAGTCTGAGCACAAGTCGTCTTTTATTCGCTTTGAAGGCCACTTCTACCAGCGGCTGAAGGCTAGACTGCTTTTTTCGAAAGAGGAAGGCTACGAGAATGGGTAGCCGAAAAATCTTCGCCCTCGACACATCAGCCTTCATCGCAGGGTTCAACCCATCTGAAATGGACTGCGATGTGTACTCGGTTCCTCAGGTTGAGAAGGAGCTCGTCAAAGCAGGTTTACCAAAAGTCAGGTTCCAAACAGCCGTTGAATCCGGCAAACTTAAGATTCAAACCCCAAATGCTCGCTACGTAAAAGCTGTTAAAGAGGTTGCTACGGAAACGGGAGACATATTTTGCCTTTCAGAGGCTGACATACTTGTTCTCGCCTTGGCAGCTCAGCTCAAAGACGAAGGGTACACGCCTACAGTGGTAACTGACGACTACTCGATGCAGAACGTTGCATCCAAAAACAACATCAGCTTCACCTCGCTAGCAACCTTCGGCATCAGATACCGCCTACAATGGCAAATATACTGCCCAGCATGCCGCCGGAAATACCCATCAAACTACAAACACAAAGACTGCGAAATCTGCGGAACAAAACTAAAAAGAAAACCCAAAACCAAAAGCCCCACAAACCAACATACATAAAAAAAGAAAAACTAATCCAAAAACTTACCATCCAACAACAAAAACCCAAGGGTAACAAAGGAAACCCGGGAAACCCAAGCTGCCGGGGAGATGAGAAGGGGGTATATTTAGACAGGTTGGGTTTCCCGGTAAGTTACCTTCTGCGTTTTCCACGTAATAAATTTTTCGATGTTATCAGTAGTTCCGAAAGTGTTTTTCGGGGAGCGTTGTTTGAGTGGGATAGGAGTTAGTTTTTGTGGAATGTGAACCATACACCTCTAATGTGAATATCGTTGAAGCGGAGGCATATGG
>JAGTQS010000036.1 GCA_018397055.1 Candidatus Bathyarchaeota archaeon
AAAGCCTCAGCTGCATCTGCCTGCTTATGCCGGTCGGTTCTTAAGGGTAAAAGTGGACGCAGCCCTGACTTTCGAACCGCCATGGCTAGAACAGAACTGGCTACTTTTCTGCCAACAGGCTTATGTTGTCTTTCTGAAAGCGCCAAGGAATATACGAAATTTACGTAGGCATCTCCTAACATGGCCAAGTCGTGGTCCAGAAGGACGTCTTGCAGGCTCACGTGTTTTGAAGCGAAACTAAAATGTTTCACGGCGTCTTGACAATCACGAATCCGCATAACAGACCCTTCAACAGAAAGTTTTTAAGCTGTTACTAAGGGATAAAGGTTTACTGAACTCAAACGTCAAAGAACGGCTCGAGTGTTCATGAACGAACCGTCTTTTCAGCCTTTGGAAGCCTGAGAAACCTTGACTCGCACAGTCATATTGGAAGTGAACCGCGAGAAACCTGAAAAACCAAAAATCAAGTCAGCAGCGGACGTAATTCGTAACGGAGGGCTTGTTGCCTTCCCAACAGAGACAGTTTACGGTCTCGGAGCGGACGCATTGAACGCTAAGGCAGTCAAGCGAATCTACGCTGCGAAGAAGAGACCTTTAGATAACCCAATCATCGTTCACGTGGCAACAGAACAGGAAACTTTACAGTTAACCAAAAACATTCCTTTAAAGGCCAAAAAACTCATAAGTGTCTTCTGGCCTGGACCGTTGACCTTGGTTTTGAGGGCCTGTGAGAAGGTGCCTAAAGCCATTACAGGCGGATTGGACACGGTTGCTGTGAGGATGCCTAGACACAACGTTGCTTTGGCGCTGATAGAGGAGTCAGGCGTGCCAATAGCGGCTCCAAGCGCGAACCGTTCTGGAAGACCAAGCCCAACTACAGCAGAACACGTGAGGCAAGACCTAGATGGCAGAATAGAGATGATTCTTGACGGTGGCTCCACAAACATAGGTGTCGAGTCAACCGTACTTGACGTCACCGTGGATCCGCCCGAGATTTTGAGACCAGGCGGAACAACGTATGAGGAGCTAGTAAAGATTGTTGGTCAAGTGAAGATTCATCCAGCTGCTCTAGCTGAAAAAAGCGTTCGAGCCAAGGTTCCATCCCCCGGCATGAAACACAGGCATTACGCTCCAACGGCTGAACTTGTCCTAGTTGAGGGAAGTGTTGAGTCCACTGTTGAAAAGACTCAGCAAATCATAAATTACAATTTGAGGATCGGGAAAAGGGTCGGCGTACTGGCTACGGACGAAACAAAAGACATGTATGAGGCAGATGTGGTGAAGTCGCTTGGTTCAAGAGCGGACTTGTCATCTGCGGCAAGAAGCCTCTTTAGGTTACTTAGGGAATTCGACGAGGACAAAGTTGACATAATAGTCGCTGAAGGCGTGCCACTTGAGGGTTTAGGTCTGGCGGTTATGAATAGGCTTAGGAAGGCATCAAACTACAGAATCGTTAAGGCGGACTAGATGATGTCGCTTTCCTGATCCAGGGTGTCTTCGCCACCTTCCTCGGTGTCCTCTAAGCCTTTCTCAGTGATTTTGAAGCGAACAGGAACTTCAGGAAGGTATGGGCTGTCAATCACTCGTGCAACTCTTACGCCTTTGCTTCCCTTACGGAGGTAAATCCTGTGGGTGCAAGCGTGAGCCATAATGTTTCCCCCAGCTGGCCTGTTGGGGTCTCCAAAGAAGGCTGTTGGGTTAGCCTGAACCTGGTTTGTGACCACAACCGCCACGTTGTATGCTTCTGAAAGCCTGATGAGTTTGTGGAGGTACTGGTTTAGTTTTTGTTGTCGTTCAGCCAAGGTTTCGCGGCCAACGTATTCCCCTCTGAAGTGGCTTATCATGCTGTCAACAACAACGAGTTTAATGTTGTTCTCAGGGCAAAGGGTGAACAACCTGTCGATCAAGAGGCACTGGTGGCTGCTGTTGTACGCTCTTGCCACGAAGATGTTGTCAGCGATCTTCTGAGGGTCAAGCCCGTTTGAGGTGGCAATTTGGTAAACCCGTTCGGGCATAAACGTTCCCTCCGTGTCGATGAAGGCGACTTTTCCCCCTAGGCCACCCTGTTCTGGCGGCAGCTGAGCTGTGACAGAAAGCATGAGGCAAATCTGCGTTTTTCCTGAGCCGAATTCTCCAATCAGCTCGGTTAGTGCTTGGGTTTCTATTCCTCCACCAAGCGCCTCATTCAGCTTTTTGCTTCCTGTGGTGCATTTCTTCATCGTTTGCCTTTTTTCATAAAATTCCTGCGCTGTTTTGAAGTCGGTTGCAACCATCTGCCGTGCTGCTTCTTGAATCTTCAGGATCGTGTTGAAGCCTATGTTCGTTTTTTCCATGATTTCTCGAGGCGGAGTAACGGCGATTGCCTCTATGGTCGTGTATCCTGAAGATCTCAACTTAGCCGCTGTGGTTGAGCCTACGCCGTTTAGAGATTCAAGGTCGTCTGACATCAATCATACACCCACTCTACATCGTTAGACGATATTATCTCCCAACATTTACGGCAAATAGGAAGACGGTTACCATTGTACATGATATACAAGGAAATGTCAGTGTTTAAACATTTGCCGTTCCACGGGTTCAAACAAGTTTCCACGGGAAAGTTTTGCTTTTCAGAAGAATCTATTTTTACTGTGGAATCACGTGTTGGATCTCGAAGTTTCTTCATCAACGAAGTTTTCACCCTTATCCGCCCTAGAGTTTCCGCCAGTTAATATTTAAGTCCTCAGTGAACATAGAGGGGGAGGGGGTATATAAAGCGCGAAAATATTTTTTAATATAAAATTTTGGTGCTGCCTTTAGTTAGTTTGATTTTTTGGAAGAGTTCTACGATTTGTTTTACTACCTCGTTTTCAAGGTTGATTTGGTAGGTTTTCGGTGTGAAGCTGTACTCCTTTATCCATCCAATCTTGACTAGGACCTTAAGCTGGCTTTCCACAGATGGGGTTCGGATTCCTGTTGCCTTAACCAAAGCGTATTTTGTGAAGGTCTCGTTTGGGTTCAGCGCCATCTGTAATAAAATACGGAATTTGGTGCCGCTACCGAAGCCTTTTTCCAATTCTTCCCAGATGGTTCGCTGTGGGTCTTTCATCTTTTTTCCCGTTTTAGCCGCTGAGTTATGTTGTTCAGGAACTTTTCGAGGTCAGTAGCTGAGGCGCCTGTGATTCCTAGCTCAGTTAGGGATTTCATTTCGATGATTCCGCGGTAGACGAGGTCTTGTACGGTTTCTTCAAACCTTTCAGCTGGCTCGATGTCTAGCTCTTCACAGGCTAGCTCGTAAGTCTTCCTTACGTCTCTAAGCCCAACGTAGGCTGATTTACCTGCTCGGAGACTTCGAACCAATGCTAAGAGAACAAGCCGCCCGTTCTCGTTGAGATTCATAATGTCCTCAGAAGTTATCGTGGGGTTCGTTTCGCCGTAAACCCTTCTAACGTGGTCAGGAAGAACCTTGCTGAGCCCTTGGTTTTCAGCCAAGTTGCCAGAATAATAAAGCAAGTCAAGTCCGACGCGTATGTCGCCATTCACAGGTGGATTGGCGGTTATGTCGCTTACGAGGTTCAAGGTTTCCTCGTCCACGGCGCCGGGACGGAAGGCTTCTTCAACGCGGTTTTCAAGTATCTCTCTGACCTGTGGGCTTGTGTATCTTGGAAACTCGATGACGCCTACGCCGAGGGTTGATCTTTCTCCAGGTTCTAGGCGTTCGTACCATTTCAGAGACCTTGCGATGAAGATTTCGCCGATGACGTGGGAGGGTTCACCTGGGCTTAACTCGGTTGTCCGTGTAAGGTCGTATATCACGTGTTCCTTTGGGTTGGTCTGGATAAAATAGTCGATCTCGTCGAAGGTTGCGAGGAGAAACGTGTTTTCAGCTCTAAGGTATTCGACAAGCTGTCTAATCATCTCCTCTGGGCTTAGGCTTCTCGTTGAAATCTTAGGCGTTACCTTTCTGACAAGGTTGCTGAAGAGAACGTACCTTGTTGTCCCGTCGACCTTGCAGTTGATGTAAACATGCCTTAGGCTGATTCCTTCGTTCTTCGCCTTTTCAGAAAGCTGTTCACCGAACCTTACTGCTGTGCAGGTTTTGCCTGTTCCCGTGTCGCCGATTATCTGGGTGAACCGTGGATAGACGTTCTGTATGTTCTTAAGCATGGAACCGTATATGCTGTCTAAGAGGTTTATCTGCTGGTCTCTGTGAGGAAGCCTCTTCGGAATGTAGTGTGGCGAAAGCTTGTTCCTGTCCCTAAACACTAACCCGCCTGACAAAGAAACCAGCCTGACCTAGCTTAATATATCTGGAAATTAAGCCTATAAAGATAACAATTGCTACTTTATTGAAGGCAATAGCATTCGTTTTTCTTGAAAGGTTCGTTGACCTTAAGTTTGGAAAAGACTAGGAAAGTTTCTCGAGTGGTTTGACGTTCGGAGCTCCCGTAATTGTTGGGGGTCTAGGTCCATCCACCGGAGCAGCCCAACGTGCGGCGTTCTCGATTACCTTGAGGACTGTTGGATGGTGGAAAATTGGGAACGACTCGTGCCCCGGCCTAAAGTAGAAGATTTTTCCTCTGCCCCTGTGAAAGCAGCAGCCGCTTCTGAAGACTTCTCCTCCTTGGAACCAGCTTATGAAGACCAGCTGGTCAGGGGCTGGAATGTCGAAGTATTCGCCATACATTTCGGTGTGCTCAATCTCGAAGTAGTCGCCGAGGCCTGAGGCAATTGGGTGGCCTGGAGAAACAACCCACAACCGCTCTTTTTCGCCTGCTTCACGCCACCTTAGTCCACAGCTGGTGCCCATCAGCCGCCTAAAAATCTTTGAGTAGTGACCTGAATGGAGAACGATGAGTCCCATTCCTCCGTAGGTTATGCGGCGGTAAACCTTTTCAACCACTGCGTCGCTGACCCTGTCGTGGGCCATGTGTCCCCACCAAATCAGCACGTCTGTGTTGTTAAGAACCTCGTCTGTTAAGCCGTGCTCAGGCATCTCCAAAGTGGCTGTTCTAACTTTGAATTCAGGTTTGCTACTTAGGTATTTAGCTATGGCGCCATGGATTCCTTCAGGATAGATTTTAGCTATTTCGGGACTTTGTTTTTCGTGGAGAAACTCGTTCCAAACCGTGACTCGAATTGTTTTGTTCATTTTTCTCACTTGAAATTCAATAGCTTTCAGCACAGAAATAACGTTTTCCATAAGCTGCGTTTAAGAAACATGCAGAAAGCTTATAGAACAAAAGTTGCAGAGTGAATTTCGGTCTTAATCGTAGACAAGGATAAAACAAAGATGGATGCTAAAGAAAACTTGTTAAGGGCCATCTACTTTGAGGACCCCGAGTACGTTCCAAGAACAAATGAAGATGTTTGCGTGAGCTTCCAGTTTGAAGGAAACTTTAAAAGTGAGACGTGGACCGACAAATGGTGTGTTCACTGGGTAACTACCAGGTCAGACATGGTTCCGTTCCCAAAAGGAAACCCGTTAACAAGTTTAGAACACCTTGACAACTTTGTTTTCCCAGACCCCGACAGTTTGCGCCTCACTAAGGAGATCAAAGGTTTTTTGAACCAAGTTGACAGGGACAAGCATCTGGTTTTTGGAACCCTAACTTATTTCATGTTTGAAAGGGCGTGGGCACTGATGGGCATGGACAATTTCCTGAAGTCTTTTTTCACTCACCCAAATGAGATGAAGCAGTTACTACATAGGATTGCGGATTTCAACATAAGAGTTTTTGAGCGGTATCTAGAACTCGACGTTGATGGGGTAAATTTCTCCGAGGATTTGGGACACCAAAGGGGGCTGATGATTTCTCCAAGATTCTTCAGAGAATTTTTTATTCCAGAGTATCGGCGGTGTTTTAGGTCTTTGGTCAAAGAAGGGAAGATAATCGATTTTCATTCATGCGGTCGGGTTCAAGACATTGTTGAAGACCTGATAGACGTTGGAGTGACAATCCTCAATCCTGTTCAGGCAAGAGCCAACAACCTAAGTTTACTTAAATGGAAATGTCATGGAAAAATGGCTCTGAAAGGCGGCGTAGATTCGCACCTTCTGATGTTAGGCCCAGTAACAGAAATAGAGAAAGAAGTGGAAAAGGTAATAGCAACTCTTGCTCAAGGAGGAGGCTACATAATAGGCCCAGACCAATCAATGCCGTTTCCGCAAGAAAACATCGAAGCACTTTGGAGAAAAGCCACCTCACACGGCAAATACCCAATTAGGGCGAACAAACCTAATATTGGTTGATACGGAAGGTATAAATTAGAGATTTTCGTAGCATTGCCGTACATTGGAGCGTTGCATCGAAGTGGCTTACAAGTACATGGCTGAGGCTTGGAAGAAGCCTAAATCCTCGTACGTTGAAGAGGTTATGAAAGAAAGGATTATCCTCTGGCGTAAGGAGCCTTCGATTACAAGAGTTGACAAGCCTACGCGCATAGACAGGGCTCGCAGGCTGGGATACAAGGACAAGGCAGGCTTCGTAGTTGTGCGTGTCCGCGTGAGAAAAAGCGGCTACCGAAAGTTGAGGCCAAGAATGGGCAGAAGACAAAAAAAGATGGGCGTAACCAAGATTAAGACTCCCAAAAACATGAGGCTCATCGCCGAGGA
This sequence comes from Candidatus Bathyarchaeota archaeon, assembly GCA_018397055.1. Classification (GTDB taxonomy): domain Archaea; phylum Thermoproteota; class Bathyarchaeia; order Bathyarchaeales; family DTEX01; genus JAGTRI01. The sequence continues at coordinate 6,596 of JAGTQS010000036.1, forward strand.
AAGAGCTGGGAAAAAGTTTCCAAACCTAGAGGTACTAAACTCTTACTGGGTTTGGCAAGATGGCTTGTACAAATGGTACGAGGTTATCCTTGTCGACCGAACACTGTTGCCTGAACTAAACTTGGGAAAGGGCAGAGGAAGAGTCTATAGAGGCTTAACAAGCGCGGGAAGAAAAGTTCGCGGGCTGTTGGCCTAGAATCAAAAAATGTAAACCAAGGCAGCGACAACGCAGCCGTAGCTGTCAGGCGGCACCTTAAGTGTTTCAATTCTGAATTTTATGTCGCCAAGCCTTAAGCCTCGGATTCTCGCCATTTCCCGAATTTTTTTATCCAGCTTCGCCTTAGTTGTTGCCTCGTCCATGTTACCGCTGGTTTCAGCCACTACGCCGTAGCCTGTTTCAACGTCCTTAGCCCATGTTAGGCCTGCGCTTATCGTTTTTCCTTTTCCTTCAGCCTTCGACAACACGACGTAGGTGATGGCGCCAACGGGCAGTTTCGTTGGTTCAGTTTCCTCGCAGTTTAGCGGGATAATTGAACTTACGGTTACTAAGTTGCATTGCTCTATGCCTGCTTCCTTCAGCGCCATGTCGAACGAGTTTAGGCTTGAAACCTTGCCAACTGCTTTGCCGCTGGTTACGAAGAAAGCTTTGGCGATCATCCATTTCACCACCTAAAGCGCATTTATAGAGGCTTCTAATGCCAACGTCCTAAAGCATGATGTTCTGTCATCCTTTTGTTTGTATTTCTTAATAAGCTTCTTGGCTGCGTTGGACGCATGTTGAAGTTCGTCTTTGGCTGAGGGAACATCTATTTCTGAAAGCGCCAGCAACGTGTAGAAAAAGGGAAATCCGTGCCATCTGCCATTAGAAGTCCGCTTCTTTCTTATTTTGCCGATTTCCTTGTATAAAGTTTCAGACCAGTTTCCAACCTTCGCTGCAGTTAGTGTTCTGAGAAAGGCGATTGTGCAGTTGTAGCAGCAGAAGGTTCCGTCTTCACTAAGGTTCACGATTTTTTCATACGCCTTCAGCGCCTTAACAGCAGCTGGATCTGAACTGCGGTTCCACAATATTATGGCCCTAAGGGCTTCCTCTCCTAAAATGTGCCTACTAAGAGCGTTTCTGCCTGGAAATTGTTCTCCTGTTAGCGTTTGTAAGCCTTCAGCCATGTCCTTCTCTGTGGGAGCAAATAAGCCTCTATATGAGTATTTCAGTCCCTGCCTTCCCAATATCCAATTAAGCGCTTTTCGAGTCTCCTCAGCAGAGCTCTTCCTAAACCCCAGCCTCGTTTCCTCTAAACGGTAAACTGTTTCCTGAAGGGACTCCTGAACAAGCAGCGAAGCATCTTCTTTCATTTGTGACAATGTGCGCACCGTTTTATCCTATCCTTTATGTGCCAGCTTTATTAATTGTTTGCTTTTAGAACTATCTTTGTATTTGTCTAAATGGCTCAAATTAATTACGCTTAAATTCTTTATGGAAAGTATATTTGAAAGTGTAAAAAGTGTCTTCTTTGAAGATGCGTGAAATCATTGGCGAAAAATGACGTAGTCTATGTTGAGCTTAGCTTCCTTTCTCACGCGACAGAAGATCCTGCTAAGGTCTTAGCAGCTGCACGAAATGTTTTACCTTTAGAGCATGTTGAAGATGTGGCTATAAACAAGAAAAACCTTAAAGGAGAATATGGGAACCCCATCGTTTTTTACGAGGCTAAAATTAAAGATCCCGAGGTCGCTGAGGCGCTTCTTCGCAATCTCGGGTCAAGCCTTTCGCCTTTTGATAAGGAAACCTTGCTTAGGGAGCTTAATCTTCGGTTGACAAAGGGAACCCTTTACCTTAGACTCGACAAACAGGCAGCTTGTAAAGGCGTTCTAAGGCTTTCTCTTGCTGACCCGATTCGGCTTCGAGTCAAGTTTCGAACATCAAAAATTGAGGAAATCACCGAGATAACTCGAAGGCTGGGAATGGTTCCATGAAGTTCTACGTAGACCTGCATCTTTGTCCGCAAACAAGCAACCTTTCTCACGTTAGCAGTATGGTGGAAAAAGCCGCCGCTTTTGGATACAAAGCAGCAGGAATCACAATTTCATCCAAAGCCACAACAGAGGAAACACAGAAGCTAAAAGAATCATGCAGCAGCTTCGGAGTAGATTTCATAACGAGAGTAGATCTAGCTCCGAAAAGTGTCGGAGAGATGCTGAAGAATTTGCGGAGTCTTAGGAGAAAAGCCGAGGTCATCGCTGTCGAATGCTTCTCAAAACAGGTTGCTAGGCAGGCTGCGAAGGACAGGAGGGTTGACCTGATCAGGTTTTCCTTAGTTAACCCTAAGAGTCGGTTCTTTGATGTCGCTGAGGCTGAGCTTGCATCTGGATCTACAGCTTCGCTTGAGATTGACATGGCGCCACTTTTGACGCTTCAAGGTTTCAGAAGGGCTGGTTTACTTTCTTCTCTGCGTAGGGAGGTTCAGATTGCGAACAAGGCTCACGTGCCTATAGTTTTGTCCAGCGGTGCTGATGAGCCAATTTTGTTGCGAGCAGCCGATGACTATTGTTCTCTTGCTTACCTTTTCGGGATGGAACGTTATGAGGCGAGAAAGGCTTTTTCAGAGAACCCTAAAGCCATTGTTGAACGAAACAGGAGGAAACTTAGCCCCGACTTCGTTGCACCAAGAGTCTATGTTGTCAGGAGAGGAAAAAGTTGACTATGTATGTGAGACGCCGTTACATCGCAGTGAAGGTTGATGGCAACAAAGAGTTTAATGGAAAAGAAGTTTTCAACGCTGTTTGGAATAGCCTAACGAGACTTTTCGGTGAGCACGGAGCAAGCCTAGCAGAGTTATCTCTTATCGAGTATAACCAAGAAAAAAGGCAAGCTATTTTCCGTTGCTCACATAAAGCCTTGGATATGGTTAAGGCATCAATAACCGCGGTGACAGAGGTTTCTAACGAAAAGGCTTGTCTCCACGTTGCCAGAGTCTCAGGAACCTTAAAGTCTCTCAGAACAAGAACGGCAAGTCTTAAATAGAAATTTTCATCGTGCACAAATCTGTTTTTTCAGAAAAACTCACATAGAGGATTAACCCTATTAGAAGTGCAAGTTTTATTTGGGGGCGCTATCAGTGAAGTACCGGAAATTTGGCAAGCTTGGCTTTAAGGTTTCAGTTTTAGGGTTTGGGGCGATGAGGCTTCCCGTGGTCGGTTCAGACCATTCTAACATTGACGAACCGAAGGCAATTGAGATGATAAGGTACGCCGTCGACCACGGCGTCAACTATATTGACACAGCCTATGGCTATCATGGTGGGAAAAGTGAGGTTGTGGTAGGCAAAGCTCTCATGGATGGGTATCGGAAAAAAGTTAAACTTGCAACCAAGATGCCTATTTGGGCTGTTAATTCCCAAGATGACATGGACAGAATTCTCAACGAGCAGCTAAGCAGGCTGCAGACTGACCACGTGGACGTCTATCTTCTACACGGGCTTGGAAAAGAAAGATGGGAAAAAATGAAAAGCCTGAACGTGCTTGAGTGGGCCGAAAAAGCTGTTGCAGACGGCAGAATCCGAGGTTTAGGATTCAGCTTCCACGACGAATTTGAGGTTCTCAAGGAAATCATAGACAGCTACGATAAGTGGGTTATGTGCCAAATTCTGTATAACTACGTGGACCAAGATAGACAAGCTGGAACCAGAGGCCTAAAATACGCGGCTTCCAAAGGCTTAGCGGTCGTCATCATGGAGCCAATAGGGGGAGGAGCATTAGCCGTCACGCCGCCAAAAGAAATTCAAGCCATATGGGACGAAGCGAAAACAAAACGGTCACAAGCAGAATGGGCTCTCCAATGGGTTTGGAACCATCCAGAGGTCACCGTTGCCCTAAGCGGGATGAGCACGATGCAGCAGGTTGTCGAAAACATCATAAGCGCTAATCGTTCAGGCCCTAGAAAACTAACCGAACAGGAACTGCAGATAATTGAAAGAGTCCAGCAGAAATACGCGGAGTACGGTTTTATTGGATGCACAGGTTGCCGGTATTGTATGCCTTGCCCGAACGGCGTAGCTATACCAGAAATCTTCGCATTGTTCAATCTTCATTTCACGAAGCGAGGAGACAGAAACGCAGAACAGGAAGTCGCAAACAAATACATAGAAACAGTGGGAAAAGAAAAAGGGGTAAAAAACTGTAAAAAATGCGGAAGATGCGAGGAGCTTTGCCCCCAGCACCTTCCAATCCGCAACCTACTTGCAAGAGCAGAATGGGCCTTCGAAAGACCACGTCAATGATCCATCAAAACCACAATCAAAGAAGACTTGAATTATAAGTTTCCTCAACGCCATCCATTACGTCGTAATCACTCTAAACCAATAAGGGCTTCAAACACCTTCGCAGATATCAAATTCCACAGTTTCACATTGATTCCACAGTACCTATATAAAGAAAAAATTCTTCAACACGCACAGAACAAAAAAGAACCGCGTGTTTAGAACGGTTGCCTTTATTTTTTAAACAGGGCTTCGTAGACTTCTTTAAGGGCGTAGTATGCCAGTTTAGGCTTACCTTGAACGTCGAGAAGGCCCCAACCGCATTCAGACGGGCACTCAGGCTGCCCACACTGCCATCAGGTCGGAGGATCACGCCAACGGAAAAAGAAGTTGCCTGCAAGGTAAGGAATCCCAGCGAAAAGCTCCATAGCAGCCTTCACAAACTCTGCTTGCTCAGCCTCTGAATGCTCTTTTTTCCAAACGTTGTACCAAGCCTTCTCGTAACAGTTCCAACCATTCCAACCCTCAGGCGGAGAACCCTTAGGCCTTTCCTTCACCCTGCCAATGGACGAGTATCCCCACTCGTGAATGATAACAGGCACCTTCGTGACTCGGTGAATCTCCTCTAAAACAGGAAGCCAACTCTCAGGACCACCAGGAGCCCACGAGCCGAAATACCCGTCAATCCCAGCGTAATCAAACAAGTTTCCGCCCTTGGCATACAAGGTTTTAAAAAGCCACCTGCCGTCCGCACCTAAACCCGCTGGGTTAATGCTGGTTTCAGCCTCTGGGTTACCCTCTTTGACGCCTACGCTGCCCTCAGTTAAGAAACGTGCAGCCTGCTCAACAGTCATGGACCCTCGGAAGATGCGGATATCCATCTCGTTTGAAATCTGCCATAGCCCCACAAGCCCAGCTGTCCGCTTGCCAATTTCCCTGCACCCTTCGCGGTAAGCCTCATAAAAACTGTCCACGTCAAAGGTTCCCGCCCAAGTAGGCAGGTCGGAATGCCAAACAGATTTGCCTAGCTCCCTGCTGAAACGGAAAGCCCCCTCAAGCGGCGTTACACCCATAATCTTAAACCCTTTTTTAACTAAGCCCTTAACATGCTCCACCCTTTCGAGAAACCGTTGACTTAACTCGCTGTGCAACCTGTCCCTAAATGGGTATGGAAAGCCAACCCTAATCCACTCGATTCCCGCCTGCCTCATCAAGGCAAAATCGGCCTCAGAATAGATGTAGGCGCAAATCCCCCTTCATGTGCCCATCAGATTCATGTCACATCAAAATAGACATCAACATTAACAAATAAAAGCCTATGGTAAAATCCAATATGCATAGCTTTCAGCAAACTCTTCCCAAAGAATCGAGTAATTAAATACAACAAACGAACAATAAAGAAACGGTGAAACACAAAATGATTCCCCGCGAAAGAGTGAAAATGGCATTAAGCCACCGTGAAGCAGACAGAATTCCAATCCACGACAGCCCATGGGCAGCCACAGTTGACAGGTGGAGAAACGAGGGACTGCCTTCCGGAATGTCGGCAGCAGACTACTTCCATTATGAACTTGCAGGCTTCGGACCGGACACGTCACCCATGTTTCCAGTTGAGATTCTCCAAGAAGACAGCGAGTACATCGTGGAAAGAAACAGTTACGGCGGAATCCGAAAAAACCATAGAGACTTCTCAACCACGCCGATGATAATAGATTACCCATGCAAAAACAGGGAGGACTGGGAAAAAATGAAGCCCAAACTCAAGCCAAGCGACTACAGAGTAGATTGGGTCACAAGCTTACAGAACTACCACAGGGAACACAGCCGAGGACTCTACATCACCTACAACGTAGCTGTCGGATACGACAAGATTCAAAACTACGTCGCATCACCATGGTTACTGAGGGCGGTTCTCCAAGAACCCGAATGGGTCAAAGACATGTACTGGACCGACGCCAAACTCGCTATAGATATGTGCGACCGCATGATGAAGGCTGGATTCAAGTTCGACGGCGCCTTCATGTACTGCGACCTAGGCTACAGGGGCGGATTGTTCTTCTCGCCGAAACACTACGAGGACCAGCTGCACCCCGTGTTCAAGGAACTCTGCCAATATTTCCACAGCCACGGCATGCCTGTCATCCTCCATTGTTGCGGCAAGGTTAAAGACCTCATTCCATACTTCATCGAGGAAGGAATCGACTGCCTCCAGCCTCTTGAGGTTAAATCAGGCATGGACCTCATCGAGCTCAAAGAAAAATACGGAGACAAAATCGCGTTCATGGGCGGAATCGACGTGAGACTCATGTCCCTAGACGACCCGAAACCCATAGAAAAAGAAGTTAAGACAAAAATCACGGTTGCAAAAGAGGGAGGAGGCTACATATATCATTCCGACCACTCGGTGCCTAAAGACGTCAGCTTCGAACAATATAAGAGAGTAGTCGCCCTAGTCCAAAAATACGGGAAATACGAAGCCTAGAAAGGGAACCTCCCTGGGAAAACGTAATATACTATCCTCAAGCATATTTTCCGAAAAAAGGAGAACCTTAAATGGTTAAGATCACTTACCTAGGAGCAGGAAGCGCATTTGCCCCGGTCTTGAGCAAGGACATATTCCAAATTCCAGGACTCGAAAAAGGCGAACTTTGCCTCGTAGACATAGACCCAGAAAGACTGGACCTTTCACAAAGAGCGACAAAAATAGTTAACGAAAAACTGAAGACAAAATGGAAGGTCACAGCCTCAACCGACCGAGAAGAAGTCATGAGCGACTCCGACTTCATCATAAACACAATCGAGGTCAGCGGGGTACAAACAGTCAAATACGACTACGAAATCCCGTTGAAATACGGCGTAGACCAATGCATCGGCGACACCGTTGGACCAGGCGGAATAATGAAAGCCCTAAGAACCATCCCACCGTGGCTCGAAATCCTCAAAGACGCCGAAAGGCTCTGCCCCAAAGCCTATGTGCTGAATTACACAAACCCAATGTCCATGATGATGCTCGTAACCTTCCGCGCTTCAAAAATGAAGGCTGTGGGACTGTGCCACTCAGTGCAGGGAACATCCATGGATCTGGCAAGGTATCTGGAACTGCCATATGAGGAACTTGAATGGAAATGCGCAGGAATCAACCACATGGCTTGGTTCACAGAACTAGTTCACAAAGGCAGGGACATGTACCCGGTTCTTAAGAAGAAGGCGAAAGAAAACAAGGCGCTGTATGAAAGAGACCCTGTAAAGTTTGAGCTGCTGTTTCACCTCGGCTATTTCGTGACTGAGTCAAGTGGTCACATGTCAGAGTACGTGCCTTACTTCCGCAAAAGACCTGAACTAATCGACAAATACTGCAGAGAAGGATACCTCGGAGGCAGAGGATTCTACGCGAAGAACTGGCCGAAATGGAGACAAGACCTCGACGGAAAACGCAAAAGGATACTTGCAGGAAAGGAAGAACCCGACTTGCGCAGAAGCGTAGAGTACGCAGCTGAAATCATAGAAGGCGTCGTTTTCAACAGGCTGAAAGTCATATACGGCAACGTGCTCAACACGGGACTCATCACAAACCTCCCGCAAAACGAGGTTGTAGAAGTCGCCTGCCTAATCGACCGAAACGGCGTCCGCCCAACGTACTTCGGCGAGCTCCCACCCCAAGTAGTTGCACTCTGCAGGTCGAACATGGCAGTGTACGACATGATTGTGAAAGCCATCATGAATAACAGCTACGAGATGGCGGAACAGGCACTCATGTTTGACCCCCTAACAGCCGCGGTGTGCTCGCTGGAAGAAATAAGAAACATGTTCGCGGAACTCTACAAAGCAGAAAAAGACTACATACCTAAGCTCGAATAGAAACAATCTTTTCATTTTTTATAATAAAAAATCATGCTCTGAACTGACAAATCTCGTTAAGTCTCAATCAAATCTGAAAATAGAAGATAAGGGACAGATTTGAAGAAAAAACAATTTTGTTTTCCACTCCCATAAATTTATACCTAATGAGCTAAATCTTATACTCCAAGTATTCGTTCTGGCATGGCTTACCCTCACAAATCTGTATCCTCAACGATTGAGGGTCATAAACATAGGATGAGCCAGTGGGACGCCAACCTCCGTGACTACAAATTGAATTTTCACCATTCTCATGGTCTCTAAGAACCATCTTAAGTGTTTCATGATCGATCTTACCTTTTTGTGGAACAAGCAGTTCAAGTATCCGATCGATCCTTAGTACCGAATCTTTGATGTTTGAAACCATCTTCCTAGTCCACAAAGGCCTCATATCTTTGCTCAAGAAAACGTTGACTCCTATAAGAATGCCGTCTTCAGGGTATCTCTCAGCTTGGAAGCTATGAGTTTTTTCAACTAAAACAACATTAGCCTCCTTGTCAGCCAACATCAAATTGATCCCAGCTACAGCATAATTATGAGCGGAAATATAGTCCAACGCCTGCTCGACATTACTGCATCTTTCCATCATAAGCCTGAACAATATTAGTCTTGGATATCCAAAACCAATGTCGTTAACAACACCTGCACTCGACTGGGAAAAACATAATCCCGCCTTATTAAAGCCGATATAAGCAGCAACCCTTCCAGGTTGAAATAGAGATATGAACCTATTTCCGTCTTCTGGCTCAATTTTTGCATGCGCATATTCTCCTCGATTCCACTCTCCGCCGTCTTCGTTCTTCCCTATTAAAAGTTTACGATTAGAAGTGACGTCACCAGTAACCGCAATTTGAGTGCAACCAAAAGGGTTCGACGAATAAAACATTTCAAGCCTTATTTCTTCCAGCACATTCAAGAGCAGAATTTCCCTGTAAGACATACCTGAGCCGTCGGCAACGCCTCTAATCTCCTCTAAAACCTCCGGAGCGTCATTTCGGAATAACGCTTCAAACCTCGGCAAAGCCTTTTCTATATTTTTTTCAACCTCATGAACGCCGTTTGCCTTAACCCAACCGTTATACCAAGAGCCATAAAGTCGCTGAATTTGTTCTCTCAGTTCTTTTCCATGGCTTAAACCTATTTCATACGGTTTCCCTTTCCAACAAAACATTTTTTTCAACTCCATCCTCTTCTTAACTGACCTTTTTTCTCCTACTTTCAATTTCGCTTAAAGTTTTCATGTAGCCCTCTTCGCAAGCTTTTTGAAATTTTACACAAGCTCCAAAATCTCTAAACTCGCTTGGTCGCAACTCATCTTCATAATAGGCTTTACAGAAATCTGGCATCTCTTCAAGCACCTTCAAAATGTTGGAAGGCGTTTCTACATCAATTCTTGTAACAACCGGAGGGTTTTTATCTATCAAAGGCTTCGCTTGCGAAGGACTAATCGTAATGGCTACATCTCCTCCGACAAGATCTGTGAAATGATAAGGTTGACGGGAACCTCCAAACATCAAACGTGCCTTATAATTGTTCTTTTTAAAAATTTGATAGAGCTTACGATTCATTGAAACTCCCGCATATCGGACATAGTTTAAATCAATGTTCATGTCTAACTCCCTAATTTTTTCATTTAAAT